>DASVRB010000129.1:0-2429 GCA_036388835.1 Thermoanaerobaculia bacterium
ACGAGCGTCTCTGAATACGCGATCGCCGCTTCGGGATCGGACGGATCCTGCACCGCTACGTTTTCGTCGAGCACCACGAATTTCGGTTCGCCGCGCCGTTCGGCGACCGCTTTGCGCGACACGTCGTCGAGCAGAAAAAACGACGCGACCAGTCGCCCGCCCGGCCGCAAAATGCGCGCCGCCTCGGTGATGTACTGGCGCAGCGCCCCTTCCTGTACGTGCGTGAACAGTGAGGACGCGAACACCACGTCCGCCGAGCGCGCCTCATACGGAAAAACGAACTCCTCGGCGGCAATGGCGCCGCGACTGTTGTAATGGCCATTGCGCACGTCGACGCGCACGAATTCACAGTGTGGATGCCGCGGCACGATCCAGCGATTGCACCAGGCGATTGCACCTCGCGACACATCGAAGCCGCGATAACGGCCGCGCTGCAGATGCTTCGCGAGCGGCACCGCCAGCCGTCCGTAGCCGCAGCCGATGTCGACGATCGTGCCGTCCGGCGCGAGCGCGCCGAGGTCGATCGCGATGTCCGCGAGATGCCGTCCGATCGCCGCGAAATCATGGCCGCCGATCTCGTCCACCGCGGTCGGCGGCGGCAGCAATTCCGCGCTGCGGCCGCGCAACGCGTGCGCAATGTCCGCCAGCCGCAGACGTACTGCACGCGCGGCGAGACGCGCCCTTTTCACGATCGTCTTGTCTGCACCACCGGCCATCGGCTGCGCATCATAGTTGGCCGGCGCGCTTCCGCTTCAGCTTCACACTGAACGGCAGCCAGAACAGCCACAATCCGGTCAGCCACATCAACAGGAGCGTGATGCCGGCCGGCAGGAAGATCCCGAGCTTCACGAAATCGCCGCCGAAAAACGAGCCGTCGTGAATCGATTCGATGAGATCCGAACGGCGATACGCGCTCTGCAGCACGCGTCCGTTGCTGAGGTCGACCTGCACCTCCCACCCGTTCCGCAGCCACACTTTCACAATGCCGCGCGACGGCCGCACGTCCATCCGATTGATGTCGTCCCAGCTCTCGACGCCGAGCTGCGGCACGCTGCGGACGCTCTGCAGGATCGCGTCGAAATCGATTGCCGGCGCCGTGCCGCTGCCGCGTTGTTCCACCGGCTGCACCCAGCTCCACTGCTTCTTCATCTGCAGAAGGAGGCCGCTGCAGATGATCACCAGGAGCGGAAGCGCGACGAAGGCCGTGGCCCAGTAGTGGATTTTCCGGTTGAGTACGTTGAAGCGCATGCGGGCTCGGGGGCGACGGCCCGCGCACTTTAGCATCGGCCTCGGCGCGAGCCCGGTCACGGAACGGTCAGCGGCGAGCGTGCTACGCTGCCTTCACATGTCCCGAGCCAACAGCTTCCTCTCTCTCCTCATCCTGCTGTTGATCGTCGGCTGCGGCGGTGCCCCCACCTCGCCGAGCGATTTCGAGTTCGGCCGCATCGACGTCTACGTCCGCGATACCGACGGCCAGCTCGTGAACGGAGTGCAGGTCCGCCTCGAACGCCGCACCGGCGCTGTCGAAGACGCGGGCGGCCTCACCGGCAGCGTCGGCCCCGCCGGCTACTACTTTTTCCTCAAAACCACCGGCGAGTTCCGCATCGCCATCACCCCACCCACCGGCTACGTCCTCGGCCCCAACCAGGCCGCCACCGCCGACATCGAGTTCGCCAAAAACCAGACCAAGACGGTGAATTTCGTGCTGCGGAAGACGTAAGTTTTTGTTGTCGGTTGTCGGTTGTCAGTTATCTGCGGCTCCTCGCCTGGGCGACAAGCGCAATACTGACGCGTCTTCAAGGCCACCATCCGCTTGAAGTCGCGCGGACGATGCGTCGGCGAATACAGCCGCGGCGATCTCGCGATCACGGTCAGCGCGATCGCGTCGTCGGCCGTCAATTGCGCAGGCGTTTTCCCAAAATACCTGCGCGCGCCGTAAACGACGCCGCGTCCCTCCTCAAACGCCATCAAGCGTGCATACAGCAGGAGAAGCTCCTCATCTGAAACCCGCCGCGGCAGCAACACGCTCCATAAAAGGCCGCGAAGATGCCACTCCGACATCCGCACGCGTGCAGGAGCGACCTCGCCCAGAAGACCGCGACTCACCGTCCAGACCAAGCTCTCCCCCTCCAGCGTCACGAACACGTCGCGCGCCTCCGCAGACAACCCCCGCTCCTCCGCCGTAATCGACGCGACCACCCGCTCGACATCCGCCTGATAGCGGTAAAAGCGGGAGTAAGCAAACCAGAGCACGAGGAGCAACAAAATCGCGGCCCAGATGGCAATGACCGCAAAGACCTTCCGCATCACTGCGTGTAATACAACAGATCCAGATCACATCCAAAAAGGTGCGTTCTCGTGTACGGCGCGTCTAGGAGTGCGGTGGCAAAGCCACCGCTATGGAGTGCGGCGACGCCAGTCGCCGCTTT
>DASVRB010000130.1:0-2037 GCA_036388835.1 Thermoanaerobaculia bacterium
CGAAGACGGCGAAGGATCCCCTGCGGGTGCACGCTGAACGCGCCGGAGGCAGGGGGTCCTTCGCCGTCTTCGCGGCTCAGGATGACAGCGGGAGTGAGCGCATCCGAAAAGCAACAACTCGGCAACAGCGACCCCGTTCAGCTTGCAACTGACCGCCGATTCTGTTTGACTGACCGCCCGTTCAGTGAGCTGAATGGCTGAGCTCAAATGCATATCCCCAGATCGAAAGAAGAAGTGGTTCAGGAGTACCGGATTGCCTCGATTCAGGAGGCGACGATGCGCGTCATCGCCCGGAAAGGCATGGCTGCGGCGACGATGCAGGAGATCGCCGAAGAGGCGGGAGTCGCGAAGGGGACGATCTATCTTTACTTCCGCGATCGCGATGAACTGGTGGAGAAAACGTTCGCGCGCGCGATCACGGAACTGATGCGCGAGATCGATGCGGCGATCGAGCAGGACCTGCCGCTGGAGTCGAAAATCCGCGCGATCATGCAGGCGCATCTCGCGTTTTTCGGCAAGAATCGCGAGTTTTTCCGCCTCTACCTCTCGATGCGCATGCCGGAAGGGCCGGTGGCGCGGCAGCGCAGGCAGAACGAGCACTGCCAGCCGCAATACCGCACGCGGGTGCAGCGGTTCGCCGACACGCTCTCCCTGGCGATGGACCGCGGCGAGATCCGGCGCGTCGACCCATACAAGCTCGCCCTCTTCATTATCGAAGGAAGTACCGCCATCATTCTGGAGCGCCTGAACGAAGACGCTCCGACGCAAGACGAGACCGACGTCGACCTGATTACCGGACTCATCCTTGATGGGATCCGCGAACGGAGATGAAGTTGATACGAAGCAGACTGATTCTGTTGACCCTGTTCTGTGCGGCAACGGCTACTGCATCCGCGCAGACGCAGACCACCCTCACGCTCGAGGACGCGCTTCGCCGCGCGCTCGAGGTGAACAAGAGCATCGGCAGTGCGCGCGAAGAAATCGACGTGGCGGAGGCGCAGCGCGACTTCCTCGTGTCGGCGGTCCTCCCGCGCATCAGCCTCGGCGGCGACCTGACGCGCAACAGCCTCGAACAGTCGTTCGGCGGCGACGGCGCGGACAGCGTGGTCATCCTGCCGCGCAACGACTGGGCGTACCGGCTGACGTTGTCGCAGCCGATCTTCGCCGGGCGTCGCGAGTTTCGCGCGTATTCGCAGGCGAAGATCGGAGTCGAGAACGCGCGCGAAGGCACGCGTGCCGCCGAGGATGGGACGCTGCTGCGCGTTGCCTCGAACTACCTCGCCGTCGTGAACGCCGATCGCCGCGTCGACGTCGAGAACCGCAACATCGCGTTGGCCGAGCGCCGCTTCACGCAGGCGCAGGCGTTCTATGAAGCGGGCGAAGTGACGCGCGTCGACGTGCTGCGCGCGGAGACTGCGCGGAAAGCCGCACAGCGCCTGCTCGCGGTCGCGAATCAGCAGCGCGAGCACGCCATCACGCGGCTGCGCACCGACCTGGTCATCGACGGGCCGATTGCCGTCACCGCGCCGGAGCGTCCGCTGCCAACGCTGCCGTCGGAGGCCGATCTCATCGCGCGCGCCACGACCTCGCGTGCCGACATCGACATCGCCGAGAACAACGTGCGCATCGCCGCGCTCGAAGTGCAGAAACAGCGCGGCTACTGGTTTCCGACCGTGACGTTCGACGGCGGGTTCGTGCAGCAGAAGACCGCGTTCCCGACCGATCAGTATTCGTACGGCGCGATCCGCTTCAACGTGCCGATCTTCCAGGCCGGCGAAGTGCTGGCCCGCGTGGCCGGCGCGCGCAGCCGCGAGCGGCAGGCGGAGCTCGCGCTCGAAGAAGCGAAGCTCGTCGCGCGTGAAGACGTGCGCCGCGCGCTCGCCGATCTGCGCTCGTCGGAGATCGGACTGCAGCTCGCGAACGAGCAGCTCGAGGCCGCACAGGCCGAATACGAACAGGCGTTCGAGCTCTATCGCGCGCAGGAAGCGACCTCGCTCGATCTCGCCGCCTCGGAAACCTCGCTCGCCGACGCGCGCC
>DASVRB010000131.1:0-22443 GCA_036388835.1 Thermoanaerobaculia bacterium
GCCGACAGGTGCGTGTGCACGCCGTCGTTGATCAGCATCGCCGACCACCCTTTCGGCAGCGCGACGTTGAGGCCGAACGGATAGAGCAGCCGCTCCTCGTATTCGCTCCAGCTCACACCGGCGTACGGCGCCACGCGCGAGAAACTCTTGCTGATCGTCGCGTAGTACGACTGGCCCGACGGCGTACCGATGCGATCGGAGCTCGTGCCGAACATCAGCGCCGGACGCGTGCGCGTCTCGTGTAGCGCGCGCCAGTTCGCGACCACGCCGACTTCGTCCGCCTGCGCGTTCCACTCGATGCCCGCCTTGAAGTCGCGCGTGAAGCGATGCATCACCACCGTGCGGTGCGTGGCGCGGTCGATCACCCCTTCGATGAAGCGGTGCGACAGCTCCCATTTGTGCGTTTCTGACGCGGTTCCCCGAACCGCGATGCCCTCGCCGGGTCAGCCGGGTCAGCTCGGGACGAGCGACGCCCGCGGCGCCTCCACGACCTGACCTTCCGCCTGCAGCTCGAGCAGCGCGTCGTAGAGCTGCGACATTCGCTCAGGGTCTTTCAGGAACTCCTCGCGACAGTCGTCGTAGCGGAAGCCGTACGTCTTCCCCTGATACTCGGCCGTCACCGCCGCTTTCCCTTTCGGCAGACACTCCTCCGGTGCATGCAGCACCGAGGCGAGGACCAGCGCCGCCAGCATCATCGGCCGAGGGCCTGTTCGATCGAGGCCAGCATCGCCGCGCGATCCGCTTCGCCGCCGTAACGGCGCACGATCCTGCCGTCGCGTCCGACCAGCACCAGCGACGGCAGCGCGTTCACTTTGTACGCGCTCCAGACCGCCGGCGTGGCCTGCACGATCGGGTACGTCACCTTCGCGCGCGACGTCGCTTTCTGCACCATCGGCGCGCGGTCATCGACCGTCACTCCGACCACCGCAAAGCCGCGCGAGGCGTACTTCGTGTGCAGCGCCTGCAGCTCCGGCAGCGCCTTCACGCACGGGATGCAGAACGTCCCCCAGAAATCGAGCAGCACGACCTTGCCGCGGAAATCGTCGAGCGAGACCGGCTTGCCGTCGAACGTTTTGAGCGCGAATGCCGGCGCCGGCTTCCCTTCATCCGTCACCAGAAACTCGTCCGGATTCTTCAGGAACTCGACCTTGCACTTCACGCTGCAGAACGCGTACGCCTTCCCCTTGTGCGTCGCATGCGCCTTGACCGGCTCGAAGCCGGCCCCTTCACGCGGACCGCAAACCGCGCACACCGCCTGCTCGCCAGCGAACGCGGCCACGGCAACGAAGATGAGGAGGAGAACCACGGCGAGTCTTTTCATGGGCGGTTGAAGAACGCTCATACGGCGCAGCAGATTTCGGCGTACCGCACGGCTGGGCCGTTCGTGCGGACGCATGAGCCAGGCGCGGGGGCGTGGGGTGGGCGCTTAGGCGCTTAGGCGCGGAGGCGCTTGGGTGACGTGTCGCGGATCCGCCACAGATCTGCGGAGGGCAGCACATCACCCAAGCGCCTTCGCGCCTCCGCGCCTAAGCGCCTGCTCTAAAGCGCCTTCGCGCCTAAGCGCCCACACAAAACTCTTGCATCCGATCTGGTGTTATAGTTAACTACATCACCGAAGCCGCCGAGCGGCTCACTCACTCAAATGGATCGCGAATGGAACGACAGCCAGCCGATTTATCGCCAGATCCGCGACCGGATCGTGGCGATGATCCTCGACGGCGCACTGAACGAAGGCGATCCGCTGCCGTCGGTCCGCAGCGTCGCTGCCGAGTACCGCATCAACCCGATCACGATCCTCAAGGGGTACCAGCAACTCGTCGACGAGCGGCTGGTCGAGACGAAGCGAGGTCGCGGCATGTTCATCAACGCCGGCGCGCGCAACCTGCTGCTGCAGGGCGAACGTCAGAAGTTTCTCGTCGAACAGTGGCCGCGGATCGCCGCGACCATTCAACGCCTCGGATTGACGGCCGAAGAGCTGCTGAACGCGGCCACCCCTGCGTTGCCGCCGGACCAGGAAGAGGAGCGCTGACCATGACCTGCATCGAAACACGCGGTCTGAGGAAACGTTTCGGCACCACCGTCGCGCTGGACGGCATCGACCTGCGCGTCGAAGAGGGGCGCATCCTCGGCATCGTCGGTCCCAACGGCGCCGGCAAGAGCACGGCGCTGCACGCGATGCTCGGCCTCACCTCGTACGAAGGCGAGCTGAACGTGCTGGGACTCGATCCCTGGACCGAACGCGACCAGCTCATGCGCGAGGTCTCGTACATCAGCGACGTCGCCGTCCTGCCGCGCTGGATGCGCGTCGCGAACGCGCTCAACTACATGGCCGGCGTCCACCCGCGCTTCGACCGCAGCAAAGCGGAAGCATTCCTCGCCCGCACGGACATCAAGCGCAGCAGCAAGGTGCGCGAGCTGTCGAAAGGGATGGTCACGCAGCTCCATCTCGCCCTCGTGATGGCGATCGACGCGAAGCTGCTGGTGCTCGACGAGCCGACCCTCGGTCTCGACCTGCTCTATCGCAAACGCTTCTACGACTCGCTCCTCAATGATTACTTCGATCGCGGCCGCACCATCGTCGTCGCCACGCACCAGATCGATGAGATCCAGGACGTCCTCACCGATTTCGTCTTCGTCGACCGCGGCCGTGTGGTCCTCGAGTGCAGCATGGAAGATCTCGAATCGCGCTATTGCGAGGTGATGGTGCACCCCGAGCAGATCGCCGCGGCACAGGCGCTTGCGCCGATTCACGAGCGTCACGTTTTCGGCCGCAGCATCCTCCTCTACGACCGCGGCGACCGCCAGCAACTCTCCACCCTCGGCGAGATCCGCACGCCGAGCATCGCCGACCTCTTCATCGCGGTCATGGATCACGCGCCGACGACGGCGAAAGGAACACCCGCATGAATCCCACCACCGTTCATCCCGACGCCGCATTCGAGCCGCGGGTCATTGCGCCCGCACACAATGCAATGACGCGCCCGCTGTACTGGTCCATTCGCCGCGAGCTCTGGGAAAACCGCTCTGTTTACCTGGCGCCGCTCATTGTGGCGGGCGTGGTGTTGTTCGCGTCGATGTTCAGCGTCTTCGGTCTGCCGCGACGGATCGAGACGCTCGCGTCGCAGCCGGCAAAACTGCACGCCGCGATCACCAAACCTTTCGCAATGGCGCCGGCGCCGATCATGCTGGCGTCGTTCCTGGTCGGCCTGTTCTATTCGCTCGATGCGCTTTATGGCGAGCGCCGCGACCGCAGCATTTTGTTCTGGAAGTCGCTGCCTGTATCCGATCGCACGGTCGTATTGTCGAAAGCGAGCATTCCTATTGTGGTATTGCCGCTGATCGCGCTCGCGCTGAGCCTGGCGACGTTCACGATCATGCTGCTCGCTGCTAGTGCCATTCTCCTCGCGAACGGCATGAGCCCGGCGACACTGTGGCGTGAAGTGCATTTCATTCAGGAGCCGTTGACGATGCTCTACGGCCTCACTGTGCACGCGCTTTGGTTCGCACCCGTTTATTGCTGGCTGCTGCTGATATCCGCGTGGGCGCGCCGCATGCCGCTGCTGTGGGTGATCCTGCCGCCGTTCGCAATCGTCGCCATCGAGCGAATCATCTTCGGAAGTACGAATTTCGTCTCGCTGCTGCGTTACCGAGTCGTCGGCGCGATGCAGGAAGCCTTCGAGACGCAGGTCGGCCGCCCGGGTGTCATCGAGCGAGTGTGGCAGCTCGAGCCCGCGCGATTCCTTAGTGCACCCGGCCTATGGCTCGGCCTGATTTTCGCCGGCGCCTGCATTGCGGTGGCCGTGCGATTGCGACGCACTCGCGAACCGATTTAACCGACCACAGCACCGTTCCGCACCCACCAACGGAAAACCTGGGGAGACGTGTGTCTACAGAACCGCCTCCCAATCACGCCTGAGCACCGAATCGTCCCGGCAAATCGAAACCTTCAACGAACAGAGGAGAACTAATGAAAACACTGCTGATGTCCCTGCTGATCTGCACCGTAGCCCTCACCGCCACCGCACAAGATGCCAAACCGGCCGCCCCTCCAGCAACGCCGAACCCGCTCACTGACCACACCCGCATGCTCTATTTCGGCGTGAAGACGATCATGCTTCGCTCTGCCGAGAAAATGCCTGAAGAAAATTACGCCTTCAAGCCGGCCGAAGACGTCCGCACGTTCGGCCAGATCGTCGGCCACGTCGCCGATTCGCAATACGCCTTCTGTTCCGCAGTCCTCGGCGAAAAGAATCCCGCGCCGAAAATCGAAAAGAGCAAGACGCCGAAAGCCGAATTGATCGCGGCACTGAAGGATGCGCTCGCCTATTGCGATACCGCCTACAGTCGCGTCACCGACGCTTCTGCCGCCGAAATGGTCAAGCACATGGGATCGGACATGCCCAAACTCGGAGTGCTGTCGGTCAACAACATCCACACCATCGAGCATTACGGCAATCTCGTCACCTACCTGCGCATCAAGAACATCGTCCCGCCAACGAGCGAGCCGGAGTTCATGCAGCAGATGATGAAGCGTAAATAAGGCGCGCGAACGGACCGGGCTTACACGGCCGGTCCGTTCACAATTCCCCCATTACGACAGTAGCGTCGGGTTGCGCTGCCAGATCGACCAGTTCAAAGCAGATGCAAACGTCACCCATCCGAGGTACGGGACGAGGAGCAGCGACGCCGCTCTGCGGAAACGTGCGAACCAGACAATGGCCGCTGCAATCATCAGCCAGAGCACGACGATGCAGGCAAACGAAGCGCTGCCGAGGTGCCGATCGAAAAACAGCCAGCTCCAGGCGGCGTTCACAATGAGATGGATGGCGAAGAACGACAATACCCGCCGCGTCTCAGGCCACGGTCTGCTTCTCCATACCAGCAGCGCCGCGATGCCCATCATCAAATACAGCGCAGTCCAGGCGGGACCGAACAGCCACGGCGGCGGCGCCCAGTCAGGCTTGACGAGCTGCGCGTAAAACACCGGCGCGCTCCGCGACGCAATTCCGCCGATCGCCCCCGCCACGAGCGGCAGCGCCATCCAGAAAATCGAGCCGAGCGTCTTCACCGGTCGCAGTGTAGGTTGCGACGCGCAGCGCAACCTGTAGGGAATTGCCGCGAGCATCGCAAACAGCTCCGGCCGCGAAATGCCACAATGGCGACAATGTCGATCGAAGCGCCGATCCCGTTCGATGCCATACCGCTCCTCGCTGCATTGCGGCGCGAGGATCGCGAAGCCGTCGCGCCGCTTTGCCGCGTGCGCGGCTACGAAAAGGGCGAGACCATCTTTCGCGAAGGCGAACCGGCCGACCGCATTCATTTCGTGCACATCGGCCGCGTGAAAATCGTCAAGGCGGCCGGAGGGCGCGACATCATCCTGGAGATCCTCGGCCCCGGCGAGCCGGTCGGCGCAGTGGCCGTCTTCGAGCGCCGCCCCTTCCCCGCCAGTGCCGTGACGCTCGAACCATCCGGCCTCGTCTCCATCGCCGAGCGCGAGTTCTTTTCCCTGCTCGGCTCGCGTCCCGAGATGATGCGCCAGCTCCTCGGCGGTCTAACGCTCCGTCTGATGATGGTCAACAAACGTCTGGCGGACCTCACCGGCTCCGCCGAACAGCGCGCCGCGCGCACGTTCCTCACCCTCGCCGAGCGCATCGGCGTGCGCGCAAACGACGGCGTAAAAATCCCGATGGCCCTCTCCCGACAGGAGGTCGCCGACCTGCTCGGCACCACCCTCGAAACCGCAATCCGCCTGATGAGCCGCTGGCAGAAAGAGGGAATCGTGCTCACTGAGAAAGACGGCTTCCTCATCCCCGATCCGGCCGCACTGCGCAAATCGGATCAGTAAGAAACCAGCCGTTCGCGCAGCAGCGCATCAATTGCGCCGCGCACCTTCGCATTGTCGACATGCGGCGCGACGCGAACCTCGGGAATTGCATGCAGCCGCGTCATCAATGAATCGAGCTCGTCGCCGGCGAGTGATTCGACGAGCGCGTACAGGCCGCTGTCGTTTTCCTCGATTTCATTGTGTGTAGTGAGAATCGCGGCGATCTGTTCGAGCTCCACGCGCGACGGCGGCGGCACCAGCAATGCCGCGAGCGCGGCGTGATCGCGGTGAAGCTGCTGCTCGATCTGCACGCCGACGCCGCGTTTCCGCAATTCCGGAAAGAGCACGCGCTCCTCGATCGCCATGTGGCGCAAAAGGCCGGCGCGAAATTCGGCGTAGCTCGCCTCCCACGTCCCCTCGGCGCCGTGCAGACAAGCGCCGAGGAGAGAGTGGAGACGATCGTGCTCGCGAGTGAGAAATTCGCGCAGAGCTGCGGGCATCGTCGTCAGTGTCCGCACGTGTCGCCGCAGCCTTCGCCGAATGACGCCGGTTGTCCGGCCCGATCCTCGAGCGCCACCGCGCGTGGGAAATAGAGATTGTTCTCGACGTGGATGTGCTCGTGCGTGCGCAGCTCGAATTCGGCGAGGCGCCGATACAGCTCGCGATAGCTGAAGCACGCGCTCTCCGGCGGCGTGTATTCATCCGTCACCGCGCGCAACGTGGCCAGCAGTTCGCCGACCGCGTCGTGCTCCGCCATCATCTTCCGCACCGGATTTTTCACAGTACCGAAGAACGGCGTCGGCGCCAGACGCTTCCCTTCCGCCGCCTCGGCGAGCTGAGTCACATACGGAAAGAGCACCTGCTCCTCCTTCAGCATGTGCGGCAGCATGTCGTCGCGCAGCGCGCGTACCAGCGCCAATACGTCCGCGAGCTCCGGTCGCCGCTCGCCGTGCACCGTCAGCACCTTCTCCGCGAGCGGCTCGAGCGTCTGCAGCTCCTCGCGCGTGTACGTGTGATAGATCGCCACAATGTTCGCCGCCATCACCGGCAGCGAATCGAGCAGCCACTCCCGCGGCCCCTCCTCCGGCAGCGCCGTCAGACTTTCGAGCGTCGCAATGAACGCGTCCACGCTCTTCCCCGCCGCCGCACATGCATCCGGCAGCGACGTCCGTCCACCGCAGCAATAATCAATCTTCCACGCCTCGAACACCCGGATCGACAGCGGCATCTCCACCGCCAGCTCCCCCACCGTCCTCTCCCTCACATCCATCACTGCATTCATCGTTCGATTCCTCCGCCACCGATTCTCAGGCGGCACAAACGACGAAGCCATGACGGATGTCATACGCAGCGCGAATCCCGTGGAGCGGCGCGCTCTTAGCCCGCTCTTAGCCCGCCGGGTCGTCGCGAGAGGTCGGCAGGCGAAGAGCCCGCCGCTCCACACTCACTGCTGCGATTGGAGCGGGCGACGGGATTCGAACCCGCGACCAAGAGCTTGGGAACGGCGGAAAATGGAACCGCCAACCCCATTGTCCTCAGCCGCTAAGTCACTCGTCCGCCAAGAGATACCGGCACGAAGAGCGTCGAAACAGACGCTGTGCGGATTCTAGCACGTTCCTCTCTTGTACAAGGGCAGAAACCGCGGCGATAGACACCCAAATAGACACCCTGATGGACACCGCAACTGATGCGCCGGAAGGGGTTGTCGACGGCTGCGGACGAGCGATAGACGCCAAACGCCCGAGCGCGACAGATTACGGTCGCCGGTTCGATCCGAACGGGCTGGAGGGGCACTGCCCCGCCGACGCACAGACTGGGTGTGCTACTTCAGTTTCAGCAAGTCTGGGACGACGAACAGCGCGACACGGACGAGAGCGATCCGGTACGCTCGTGACATGGTTCCTCCTGGCGGTCCGGCTGCGCTCTACGGCTTTCTGTTCCAGATCCTGCGAACCGCTGAGTGGGCGCTGAAGATTGACCTACATGCGCCGGAAAAGAACGCGTCGAACATAACGATCGTTGCTGAGCCGCCTGGCGGTGACGTCGACATCCGCTTCCCCACGCGGCGCCTCGTCCAGCAGTTCAAGGTGCGTGACGAGGGCACGTGGAGCCTCGCCGAAATCGTCGAGAAGACGCTTCCCGATCTATATCGCGCGATCGCCGACGAACAGGAAGAGGTTCAGTACCAGTTCGTGACCAACGGCCGGATGGGAGGATGGGCCGCGGCGTATGAATTCTTCCGCGGCCTCGGCTCGCGAAATCTCGACAGGCTCGACGCGACGGACGAGCGATTCGTCATGCGCGACAAACGTTACTCCGAGCGGTCGTTGCTCGATGAGATCGTGCGCGTTCTGCGCGAGCACAAGCCCGCGAAAGACGAAGACATCGCGACCACGCGTCGAAAGGCGTGGCATCTGCTCGCGCGGTTCGAGTTCGTTGCGACCGGAGATTTCGCCGATGCGGAGACAAGCGTCCGACGGCTTGTCGCGACCTACGTTCCCGACGACGCCACGGTGGAGGACAAGGTCGCCCGACTTCGTGACACGGTCCTCTCGTATGCCTCCTCGGGCAATCGCAGCTTCACGCCAGACGAGCTACTCAAGGCCGCGGGCATCGACGGAACGGCGTTCACGAAGCTTACTCATGCGCGCGCGGCGGTTCGCCAAGTAACGCTCGCCGATATGCGTCATTTGCTCGACTACGACCGGTCGCTGTCTGTCCGCTCGCTGCGCGAATGGCCAGGTCCGAACCGACTCCTCGTTTTCTCTGGCGAGAGCGGCCAGGGAAAGTCTTGGTGTCTCGCCGATCTCGCGTACGCTCTCATGGAGACGGATCGCGGTGGCCTGGTGGTGTTCGTGTCGGCCACGGGCGACCTCGACGCCGATCTCACGACAGCGGTCCAACGCGTCGTTCGCGATGTTCTCGGTCATAACACCGCCGCCTCGTTCGCGCAGCTTGTCGTGCACGCGCGAAAAACTGTCCCCGACCTCGCCGATCCGTGGTTGACCATCTGTCTCGATGACGTCACGTCATCCGCCGAGATCATCGCGCTGTGCCGCGCGCGGCTCGACGATTTGGGTATCCGGCTAGCGTTGACTGCCAGCCCACGCCTCGCGCGTCATGAAGCACTCGAAGCCCGCGGCGCGATCATCGAGCCGGTTCCGGATTTCTCCGACAACGAACTCCGCGAATTCCTCCGGCGCCACGGCCGCTCGTGGGCGGCGATCCCACCCGACGTCCGGCGGACCATGCGGCGACCACTGCTCGCCGCGATCTTCGCGCGTGAAAAGGAGCAGTGGTCGCCCAACGTCGAATACGAGCTCTACGACGCGTGCTGGCGGCGCCTCTCCACCGTCCGCGAACAGCCCGATCATCCAGACGACGTGACGGCGATGCTGACGCTCGCCGCCGATTTCGCTGCTGGCGGACAGTACCCCTGGTCGCTCAAGAAGCTGAAGCAACTCGAAATCGATGGCGCGCAACAGATGCGTCTCGAATCCATCGGCTGGCTGCGCGCCGACGAGCACGGGGCGGCGTCTATCTGGCACGATCGGCTGCTGAATTGGGCCGTGGCCGAGAACGTCGCGCAGGACGTCCGCGAGATCGCGAACGACGCACCCGCCATCGCGGCCATCGTCGAGCGATTCTGGAAGGACGCGACCACCAACGCGAGCGGACGCCCGCGGCTGACGTACGTGCCGATGGACGTGATCTGGATCTGCGCGGCGCGGGATGTGTTGTCCACGAATCAGCTCGCCGCGGTCATCAAAACGCCTGAACCAACGCATTTCTCCGAGGCGCGTGAATTTTACAAGCTACTCGCGTCCATCGGGTCGGTCATCGTTCCCGCGATCGCGCAGCGGTTGCGGGAGCTGTTGGACGATGACCAGAACGCGCACGGCGTGGAGGTGAACGCCGGCATGGCGGTCGTGTTGGCGCTGCGGACGAGCCCTCGCGCGGCACCGCCGCACATCCTGGCGTTGCTGCGGGATCCGTTGCCGCGTCTGCGCGACATCGGAATACGCGCCGCGCGCGAGCTTCCGACGGGAGCATACGCGCCGATTCTCTGGAGCATGCTGCTGGACCATGATGCCGCGGCGGCTAAATCGCGTGGCGATTCAATGCAAGGAAGTCAGCGGCATTGGAAGCGATCGCGTCTCTACGGCGCCCTCGCGGCGTCCGTCGCCGATGCGCACGAGTGGTTGGAGAAGAAGATTCTCGCGCTGGAGACACCCGACCGGGATGCCGTGACACTCGCTTGGCTGCTGTCGACGCTCGCGAACGCCTCCGGACGCCTGCTGTGGCTGAAGGTAAAGGACACACTCTTCGCGTCGACGCCACCGGATAAACCGGGAGGCCTCATCGCCTGCATCCGAAACTACGCCGACGCGGAGGAAATACCACGCCTCGAGGAGTGGCTCGCGTCGCCGCACGACTTCGCCGCGCCGTCCGCGCTTGGCGCGCTCGCGATCGTCGCTCCCGATAAGGCATTGGACATCGTCAGCACTGGCGAGTCGTCGCTCGTCTCCCATTTCGCCTCATGGTGGCTTCCCTGGTTGATGCTCACGCGACGGCAGGAAACGCTCGCGACAACACGCGCGCGATTGGCGCACGACCCGTCGGTCGTCGAGTGGTTCAAGGGACACGAACACGAGCTCGATGCCGAAACGATCGACGATCTTGTCGCGCACCTCGGCGGACGACTGCAGACCTTTCTCGGCGGCGAATCCGTGTCGGAGCGGTACCTCCAGGACGCCGCGCACGCCCCGCGCGCGGCAGCGCACACGGTCGGCATCGACCGCCTGCGCGCGAAGGCGGGAAGCGAGTTCGAACGCCAGCTCGTCGCCGCGATTGGCAGGCTGCCCTGGGAGGAAACGCGGCTCATCCCGGAACCATCGGATGATCTGCGAGTACTGCTGCGGCGCGTCAGTGAGCAGGCGGCGATCGAGGCGCTGGTCGCCGCGTTGAAGAGCGATGGTGTCACGACGATCGAGATCGATTCGAGCATCGTGTATCCCGTCCCCGAGGTCGCACAGGCGCTACGCGCGTTACTTCATCATCAAGCGGCAGCGTGGGATGGAGACGACATTCCAGAGCCCGCGATCCGCGTTGCCCGCGCGCTCGCGCTCCTCGGCGACGACGAGGGTGTCATCGAGGCTGTGGCGGCGTTCGGTCCGAATATCGTCGATGACGACGTGGCGTGGCTGATAGGCGACGGCGATCCGATGGACGAGGCGCTCGTGAGCCACCTCCTCGATGCGCTGTCATCGACCGACGAAGCGCAGCGCGTACGCGCCGTGGAAGGGTTGCGGATCAGCCGTCGCCCTGACTTCCTGGCGCGAGTCCTCCAGCAGGCCGCGGAACCGGGTGCCTCCATCAGCCTGCGCTATCACGCGATACGTGCGGCACGCGATCTCGTGACACGGGGCACGGAGATCGCGCACCTGGTAGAGGGTATCGTGCGTGGCGACTGCGACGACGTGCGCCACGTTCTCGCGGAGTTGCTGCTGGCGTCGGGCACGCCGGCCTCGCTGGACCTGCTGGCGGAGCTCGCGCGAAAGCTGCCGTTCAATCATGGCCGCGACGATGCGATCGTCGAGCGACTCGTGGACACCTCCGCGCGCGGTCGAGAGATGGCCGAGTTGCTGCGGTCGCACCTATGGCCCTTTCCGCACTCGCCGATGATGCGGAATAACGGCGACGCGTGGGTTCGGCTGTTTCCTATCATCGCGGATGACGACCTGCGTCAGGTGGCGCTCGACTCCGCTCTCATCGAGAGCAACTCGATCGACTCGCTGGCCGTGATCGAGTGTATCGCGACGTTCGATGCCGATGCCGCCTTCGATCTCGTCACCGAGGCGTTGAAGTCGGATCGCGAGGGCCGGGAGGTACTGCCACGCTACCTGCTGCGATTCGCTCCTCATCACGCCGCGAGCTCGCTGCTGGCGCACCTTCCCAACGAACGGGTCGCGCTCGTCCGGTGGGCGACGTGTCGTGTCCTTCGCTGGTCGCGCGACGAGTCGCTCCGCGCTCGCGTTCGCGAGATGGCCGGCGATCCGGACGCCGCTGTGCGCGAGGCGGCGTATGACTGCGCGGGATGGCGCGGCAACGTGTTCACCGCCGAGGAGTTGCATGGCGTGGCACTCAAGGACGAGAGTTACGGGGTTCGCATTGCAGCGCGAGACGCGCTACGTCGACAGCATCGCCTCCGTCAGACGGCCGAGCTGCGGGCTCGCCTCGCCGCAAGCACCGGTAGCGAGGCGTGGGTGTACGCCGAGGCGTTGACCACCTATGGCGATCCCCATCTTCTCGCCAACGAGGATGACGAGCTTTGTATTTGGCCAGCATTGGCGACGGCTCCGCGCACGCTGCGGAACCAAGCCAAGCAATGGCTTGAACGCCGTGCGAAAGCGATTGAGCGCGAGGCGGAGAGCGAAGATTTTCTCCGCGGGCGCAGCGATCGGTGATGCTCGCGTATCGCTGCGCTTGGGTGGTGTGAAGGAACGCTGGTTCGGCGACGATCGGGGAGTTATCGAAGGCCACGAAACGAGCGATAGACACCGAACGCTCGATCGCGTCAGATTCCGGTCGCGGGTTCGATGCCGCGCGTCCAGACCGGCCGCCGCCACTTCTGGCGATTGTTCGTGTCTGATGGATGGAGATGAACCGCTTCAAACTGCGAAAAACGGCCTCCGCAGAACGACGTGTTGACGCAGGCGGACGGCAGCGTAGTCTGCTGGATTGGGAACATCAGTGCCGCCGTACTCCCACCCTCACCGTTACTTATGCCTAACCCACCGTCGGTCCTACAGGAAGTCTTTGAGGCATTTCTGAATGAGGTCGGCAACGACCCATCGGTTGAGCCGCACATTGCCGAGCGACTCAGGCAGACGCTTACCTCCGGGGAAAAGATCGACGCCGACGCGCTGCGGCGCGCGCTCTTCGCGGAGGACGACATCGCATGATTCAGATCGAGTCTCTTCGAATCGAGAACTTCCGCGGCATCAAGCAGTTGTTGTTGTCCTTCGACAAGAAGAACTTCGGTATCTGCGGACCGAATGGCACCGGCAAGTCCGGCCTCGTTGATGCGATCGAATTCGCGCTTACGGGGTCGATCACGCGACTCACCGGTCAAGGTACTGGCGGGCTGTCGGTCAAAGCGCATGCGCCGCACGTCGATACTCGCGACCAGCCGCAGAAGTCGGTCGTTGCGCTCACGGCATTCAGCCCTGTTCTCAACCAGCACTTCACGATCGAACGCCGCGTCAGCGCGCCGTCGAAGCCGAAGATCGATGGCGCGACCGCAGACGTCGAACGGGTCGTGAAGCAGCTCGCCGACCATCCCGAGTTCGCACTCTCGCGTCGCGAAATCCTCAAGTACGTCATCGCGGAGCCCGGCGACCGGTCCCGTGAAGTACAGGCGCTCCTGAAGATCGACACCGTCGACAAGGTGCGCGCCTGTTTCCAGACGGTGGTGAACGGCGCAAAGGGTGACCTGAAGCAGGCGGAGAGCGCCGTCGCGAACGCGCGCGGCATGCTTCTGGCCGCTCTGAAAATCGAAGAGGTCAAAGCGGGCGCGATCCTCGCGGCAGCGAACGAACGGCGGCAACAGCTCGGCCTTTCAGAACTGAATCAGCTCACCAAGGACACCTCCCTGAAGGTTGGCGTCGGTGCATCTCCGACTGCCGGCAAGCGCAAGGCGAACAAGGCCCTTGCTGCGGAAGAGGTCGCGGCCTTTTCAGCGCTGATTGCCCAACCGGATGACGACGCGCTGCGCGAGAGCGTCGCCCACGCACTCGAGTTGCTCCAGCGCATCGCCGACAACCCGCAGCTCACGAAGAGCCTCCAGCAGCGGGCGTTTCTGCAAAGCGGGCTCACGATCATCGACGAGGCGTACGACGAGACCTGTCCTTTCTGCGGATCTACTTGGGACTTTGATGAGCTACGCACACACGTCACGAAACGGCTGGCCGAAGCAGCCGAGGCCGCCGACGTTCAGCGGCAACTGGAACGCTCGCTCGCGCCTGCGGTGACTCGGCTCCGATCGATAGCAGCGCATACAACCACCGTGGTCAATCACGCACGGATGCTGGACGGACCGCCTGACGTTGAACCGTTTCTGACGTGGCAAACCAAGCTGCAAGGCACGATCGCGCGATTTGAGACCGCACAGGCTGCCACGACGTTGCTGCACGACCTCACTGGCGACTGGGACACCGTTCCGATGGAAGTTACGGCGAAGCTCAAGGAAATCGCAGACGCGATCGCAGCGCTGCCTGAGCCGGCGCAGGAGGACGAAGCCAAGGAGTTCCTGATCGTTGCGCAAGAGCGGCTGGAGGCGTACCAGAAAGCGCTCCGGCAACAGGATCTCTGCAAGAAGCGGCACGCGCTCGCCACCACCGCCGCTGGCAAGTACACGGACACTAGCAATGCCGTGCTGACACGGATTTATCAGGAGGTCGAGCAGGACTTCAGCCGTTACTACGCCACGATCAACAAAGAGGACGAAGCGGATTTTCGCGGCAAGCTCACGCCCTCTCTCGGTAAACTCGGTTTTGAGGTGGACTTCTACAACCGCGGGTTCTTCCCGCCCGGCGCCTATCACAGTGAGGGACATCAGGACGGCATGGGGTTGTGCCTGTACCTCGCGCTGATGAAGCGCATCATGGGTACAGACTTTCGTTTCGCTGTGTTGGATGACGTGCTCATGTCCGTCGACTCAGGGCATCGGAAAGAGGTCTGCAATCTCCTCAAATCCGAGTTCCCCGCGACGCAGTTCATCTTCACGACGCACGACCGCGTTTGGCTGCAGCACATGATGGCGGAAGGACTCGTCACCAGCAAAAGCGTGATCGAATTCCGAAAGTGGAGCCCCGAGGACGGGCCGCATGTCTGGCAATTTGAGGACGTGTGGAAAGAGATCGAGCGCGACCTGAATGACAACAACATTCCGGGCGCTGCGCATACGCTGCGGCGATACCTCGAATACGTCGGCGCTGATTTGTCTGCTCGGCTCCGCGCGCAAGTGGAGTTTCGCAGCGGCGCCAGCTACGACCTTGGCGATCTCTGGCCTTCCGTGGTGGGGCAGTTCGGAAAGCTACTCGGACGCGCGAAAGACGCAGCGAGTTCCTGGGGGCAGAAAGACAAAGTCGAACGCCTGAAAGCAATGCATGAAGATTTCAAGGCGAAGCAGGAACGGTCGCGCTTAGACCAGTGGGAGATCAACGCCGGCGTTCACTACAACGAGTGGGCGAACCTTCAGAAGCAGGATTTCACTCCAGTCGCGAGGTCATTCGAGGACTTGATCAACTGCTTCAAATGCCCTACGTGCGCGTCGTTCCTCTACGTTCTGCCACCGAAGGGCAACGCCGAGCTGTTGCGGTGCGATTGTGGTGACGTTTCGTTCAACCTGAAGAAGAAGTCTTGAATCGGAATACGACAAGGGGCCTCGGTTTCCCGCGGCCCCTTGTCGGCTTCAGTTCGCGAGGCTCGTCCACCACACCATGAATTTGTACGGATCGAAGACCACAGCGCCGCGTTCCGCGCCGGTCCGATCGATCCGTGCGGCGTCGAGTACCGAGTCCCACCGCGCGCCACGTGCCAGACGGCTGTCGAGTGCCGCGGCGGACCAGCCGGTCACGAGCCGCGCATCGCGATGCGAGAGTGCGAAGCGTGGGATCATCGAGACGCGATGATCGGAACTCGGCACCATGCGAATCCACTCGTGCTCCGCCTCGTCGAGCAGAAACTTCAGCAGTGCGGTTTCGCCGGGAATCGTCGGCACCGGCCGCGGTGGCAGGACGAGCGGACGCATCGCCGCGTCGCGCGGCACATCGAATCGGCGACGCGCGGCGAGATCAAGACGGCCGCTCGGCAGCGTGCGCGACATTCCTAACGTGGCGAGCCTCAGCCGCGCCGAAGCGTCTCTGCACGCCGCGATGACGGCAGCATCGTTGATGAGGCCGACGGTCATCAGAGCTTCGACCGTGAACCGCGTGGCGTTCATGCAGATGATCCGCTCGCGCGCAGACATGGACTCCTTCAGCGCGGGTAGCGCGAAGCTCTGCAAGCGGCGACTGAGGGCGTCGATCAGCAGAAGCTGTTCGTACGCGTCGCCGGTGAATGGCGGTGCTCCCTCGGTGCGAGCTGCGAGTTCACGAGTGGCCGTTCGGAAGGTCGCGTCATCGCGCAGGCGAGCCGCTTCCTCCACAGCCACAGCACGCGCAAGCCGTTCCTGCTCCTCGAACGACGCCACGCGCGTCATGATGCCTCCCGCCGCGCGCACGTCCCGTTGATGCCGGCGCGCTCGACACCGAGCAGCGCCGCAAGTGAGCCGTCATGATCTCGCCCGAACTGCACGAGTCGCGCTGCTCGCATCGCCGAGGCATGGAGATCAGAGTCCCGAATACCCAGTGCGCGAAGCCGCGGAAACACAACTTCATCGATGATTCCAGTCGACTCGCGCAACAGCAGTTCGTCGCGAAGATCGATCGCGGAGCGGTGCTGGACAGCGCTCGCCAGCTCCGTTACGGTGCAAACGTCCGTCGGTTGTCTCACGTGTTTCTCCAATCGATGGACCGGGTGTGCGTTTGCCGCCCGAAGGCTCCGGCGTTGCCGCGTCGGAGTCTTGAACTACCCGAACGACCGCCCATCCGTCCGTTGTCACGCCGCGCGTCGTCGTCGCGTCAGTGGACCGGTCTCACCTCAGACCACGACGAGTTGCAGCGTCGATTGGAGTTTCGCGGTGCGATGGGTTTTGGGGAATGAGGCGGGCAGTAGGAAGAGAGTAGGAATGAAGGCGCTGGTGCGAGGCACCGAGGCAGCAGCCCCATCATACGCCGAGGATGATGCGTCTCACGAACATCGACATCGCCGCCGCGGTCGAGCGCGCGGTGGACGCACTCGCGACTGAAAAGGAGCGCGGGAGTGCGCCGCAGGCGACACTGCTCCTTCTCGGAAACGCTCTGGCGCGCGACTACCGCACCGCGCCCTCAGATCGTCCGACCACACGCACCTTCTACACGAAAGATCGCCTGCGTCTGGCTTTCCCGACCGTCGGCGCGACCGCACCGTCGGAGAAATCGTTTCACGCGACGCCCGACCAACTCGGACGGTGGCTGCAGGGTCGTCGGCACCGCGACTACGTTGCGGGCGAGCCGGTCGACGTACGACTCGTCGGACCGACCGCGCCCCAACGCGGTGATGGTGGTATCAGCCGGCACCTGTACCTACACGTCGTCATCACTACCGCGACGACGAAGAGCGTGCTGCACGACAGCCGCACGAACCCGACGACGTTCACGACCGCCGAGCCGGCGCCCTACCGGCCGCAGGCGGCAGCGATCAACGAAATTCCTGCTCCGCTTCCCGATTTCGTCGGGCGTGATGTCGAGTTCAACGCCGTCGTCTCGTGGCTCAGCGGGAGTGAAGCATCGGCGCCGACCTTCATCCTTCATGGACCACCCGGCAGCGGCAAAACGGAACTGGCGATTCGCGCGGCGCATGCACTCACCGAACAGTTCTCAATTCGGTTGCTGATCGACGGCCGAGGTCTCGATCCGGTGCCGCCAAGCTCCGCGACACTCCTACGAACGATCCTGCGCCGGTGCGGCGGGAATCCCGAGGACGAGGGCGCGGCCGTTATGGACCTCGTCACCGCGCTTGTACGCGCAGTCGGCGAACGACGGGCGCTGATTGTGCTCGACAACGCGCTCGACTCGAATCAAGTAGCAGACCTTCGGTTGCCGGCGGGCAGCGCACTCCTCGTGACGGCGCGGGAACCGATCGCCTATCCCGGCGCGCGCATTCATGACCTCGGCGCCCTCGATCGCGAGAGTGCCCGCGGCTTTCTCATTGCCGCTTCGGCTGAGGCATCGAGTCCGATTCCCGCCGCGTGGCGCCGCAGGCGCATCGACGGGATCGATCCTCGTGGTATCGCAATTCCTTCAACGACGGTCGCCGATGTCCTGGCGCAGCTCTGCGGTTTTGCGCCGATCGCGCTCCGCGCTGCCGCCAACCTCCTGCGCCTCGGCGAATACACGCCTCTTGCGCTCGCCGAGCGAATGTTCGATGAACGACACCGCTTCGATCGCCTCGGCAGCGTCGGTATCCGCGCGCCGATCGCCGCGATCTTGAGCATCGCCTACGGCCGGCTGTCCACCCGTGGCGCACGCGCGGTTCGCGCGCTGGCAACGTTCCCCGCCGACTTCGATCGCGCCGCCGCGCGCGCGTTGGAAGTCGACACGGCAACGTTGGATGAACTGCTCGATGGTGGATTCGTCCAACGCCGCGGCGACGATCGCCTTCTGCTACATGATCTCTACCGCCTATACGCACGTACACGCGCCGAAGCGGACGAGCGCGCAGCGTTCGAGCTCGCGCGGATGATGCACGCGGTCTACTTCATCAACATGGCCGCCCACGTCGCCGAGTTGTGGCGCGGAGGTGATCCGACGTCAAATACGGCACTGTCAGCGATGGACGTGGAATGGCCTAACTTCGATGCCGCCTACTCATGGGCCGTCACCTACGCTGAACGTACCGACGACGCGGTTGCGCTGGAGGAACTCGTACTCAACCTCCGCTGGCTCCTCATCCACCTGCGCGATGCGGAGACGCTGCTCGCATGGTCGCAGATGGCGCATGACATCGCGATCGCGCAAAGCCGCTGGGCGGACGCGTCGCGTCACCTCGTTGCCATCGCCATCGCTCACTACCTGCGGGGCGACAGTGCCGCCGAACAGGAGGCACAGGAGCGAGGGCTTGCGCTCGCCGAGCGCGTGAATGACGAAGACCTGATTCGTGCGCATGCGGCCAACGTGGCAGTTTCGTGGGAGTACGCGGGCCGGCTTCCGGAGGCGCTGGCACTCCTCGAGCGCGTCGTCGCTCTCGACGCGAAGGCCGAAGCGTGGCGGGGCGAGCTGTCCGATCAGGTGAGCCTTGCGCTCGTGGCGCTCCGGCTTCGCGATTTTCGTAAAGCCGAAGCCGCGGCGCAGCGTGCCGCGGAACTCGCGCGTGAACACGGCCAGCAGCAGGAGCTGGGAAATGCCCTCGGCATTCTCGGGAACATCTACGCCGAGGAAGAGGAGTGGCAGCATGCGCTCGACTACTACGCCGCTGCGCTCGATGCTTTCGAGACCAGCAGATACCACGCCGGTAAGGTCGTCGTGCGCGCGTCGATCGGACGAGTCCACGTCATGCGCGGCGACAAGCGAGGCATCGACGAAATCGATGAAGCGATTCACGCCGCCAAATCGAAGCACGACCGGCGCGGCGAGTTGCACGGCCTGATAGCTCTTGGACGCGCATATGAACACCTGAGGGAGGGACGATTAGCGGCGGAAGCGTACGACGCGGCGCTGCCGCTGGCTGAGACGCTTCAGGATCGGCCGCGTGAGGCTTGGCTTCGCGAACGTCGAGGGCGCGTCTGAGGGACGTGACGCGCGTGACGTATCGCACCACGACGTGAGCGGCCGGAGCCGCCCGGAACGCGCACGTAGTCTGCGCTGGCAAGGTCCCGATCACGCTCGTGTGAGCCGAAGCGTCTCTTCGTCAAGGGCAGCGACGAGTTCGAGCAGGCGCGCATTCGCGCGCCGAATCTCGCGCTCATCGGCGGTGATCGAGTGGCCGCATTCCGGTGCAATGACAACATCTGCAATCGATCCCATGCCGGCGAGACTCTGTCGTGTGCGTTCAACGTGAGCACGAAGCGACACCGGATTTTGAGGAACGTCTGCAATCCACGACGCAAGCACGTGGGGCCATCGCGTGTCGTTGTACCCCTGCAGGTGGGTCTGAATCGCTCCGAGCAGAGCAACATACGTATCTATCATCGCCATCGACCCGGATGACGGCCGTCTTGGAACGGCTTGAGATTTCGAGTCCGTTGATGAGGCAAGCAACATTGACTGATTCGTGGCTTCAAGACCGCGAACTCTTTGGTCGTAATCAAGAGTGAACCTCCACGATCGCGCTGAGTGCTAACGGAGGAATCCTGCTTGCGTCAAACGCGGTAGCAACATACGTCTCGGGCGCACGGTACTGGTGAAGCCGGGACGAACAGATGAGAATCCCGCCTCCTTCTGGCACGACCCAGTTCACGCACTCTACCGACTTCCCCTGCCCGGACGGGATTGCTCGCGTCGGAACATGGACAAGGAAATCGGTCCCCAAGTCCGAGCGACCAGAGCCGGACGACGTGTACAGGCCATCGTCATCGTCGCTTACCACGTTGTGGTCGCGCGTCACCTGACGCGCGACGCGATCATGGATAAGGTGGACCCGCAGATCACCGGCAGTGCATACCTCTGCGACATTCTTCCGAAGCGCAACAGCTGCGAAAAAGACAGCCCCTATCGTGCGCCACCGTTCCTCGTCGGCCATGATCGCGTCCGCCAGAGCACGCGCGTACTCGTGCGCGGTCCCGAGACCGATCGGACGGTGCATTCGTTCAGTTGCGTCGTCCACCACGGCATCAAGAATGCCGCCGTGGAACGACGCGGGATTCTTCAAGTTAGCTTCGACCACGACGAGCAGCAATGTTCCCTCTTCCTGAAGGGATCGCACGCGGATATGCGGTGCGTCGCCGAGAGTCAATACGCTGCTCATCATGGCCCGCTCATCGAGTTGCTCTCAACATCGTTCCGACATTCTCACCCGTAATCGTGACGTTCTTGAATCCCGCGTCCTGGAAGGCGCGAACGGCAGCGGTGCGGATCGCCATTTGCTCGGCTGCGGGACCGGTCAGGTAAATATTGAGGTCAACGGCGCCACCTTCTTGCAAGGTGTTGTACGCCCCGCGAGCAAAACCGTCCCAGTTGACGTTAAAACCAGGCAGCCGATTCGAAATGATACGACGTGCCGAGCCGGGCACGAACCGCGTCCCGATATCCTCAGCATAACCGCGCACGAGGTTTGGGACGTTGCGTGTTTGGCCGCCTGTCTCACCGATGAGAGGGTTGAGATTCGTCGCGTTCACGTACTCACCCGTGCCACCGACGTTGATCACACCTCCGAGCGGCCGAACGCGGAGGGCACTGTTCAACGCGGGCACGCCACCTGAGCCAGCCGTCGACAAAAGATCGACGCCAACCTCGGTCCAACCGGTGATCTTCGACGCTTGCGCTGGACTGACCCCACTCTTCACGAGCGCGAGGTAAAGCGCCCGGCCGGTTACCGTGTCCCGTGGAGTGCCGGTCCACGTCTCGACGGCACCCGTGATCGTGTTGTCGATCCCACGTACGATTGCAGTGCCGCCGACACCCTTCACCACCGGTTGCGGAATTGGGCCCGTCGAGAGCACGGCGCCGGTCCCCGCCGCTGTCTGGCCGACACCGCCGACCATGCGCAAAATGCCACGTCCGCGGACGTCGAGCTTCTTGCATTCGACAGGGTTCTGCGCGCACCAGATCCTATGGCGGCGCTCCGCCTCGGCTCGCTCCTTTTGCCGGAAGTGCTCGCGGAGATCGCCGCCGTCACCAAGCCTTCCCGTGGGATCGGAGCAGTTCACCGGATCGCCGCCGCAGAAAGCGTAAGGATTAGCGGAGTCGGCGTACCCTTCAGGATCGGGAGTCAGGAAGGTACCTGTGCTCGGGTCGTACCAGCGGTCGCGCATGAGTACGAGCCCCGTTGCAGGATCTTGAAATGGCGCCGCCTTGAACGGTGACAGCAGCAGTTGCCGCGTAATCGACGGCTGTGGTTCAGCACTCGCCGCCGCAGCCTCTGACCGCTGTTCCTGCACTGCAATGTGGTGCTCGAACGCGGCACGGTGCTCCGACGGAAGTCTCCGCGCGCGCTCCGTTAGCTTCGGATCGCGCGCCTCCTTCGTCACGACCACCTTGCCCGCCCCCTCGGTCGTGACCGACACGCGCAGCGATCCCAGCGACTGAACGGCTGCGCTCACATCGAGCATGCGCTGGCCGAAAGGCAAGAGGTCGTACGTCTTCTTTGCCGTGCTGCCATCCTTCTCAGCGGTGAAGATCGCGGTCACTCTTGCCGGCTGCCCGTCGATCTCTGCGATCAACAGATCCGATGAGCTACCGAGTGTGCGCGATTCCCCCGCGCCGATCGCATCCGGCGGAAATGCGCGGAACAAGCGACCATCGCTGTACGTGATACCGCCGTCCTGCGACTCACGTATCCGGCTGTACACCTCGATGTTGCCGGAGCAGGTCACACGGACGGCCGTTGCGATCGGCAGCTCGCGGAGAAACTCGTCGAGCAACCTCGCCTCGCCAGGCGCAACGTCCTCGATCGACACCAGCGGTGCGCGCGGCGTGCGGGAGGAGCGAAACTCAAAGCGACATTCCGCCAAGGTCGAGCCGCTGTTGCGCAGTTCAACAGTGGTCCGGAACGTTTGGCCTCCCACACTCCCGTTGACCACCGGGAAAAGGCGTACCGCACCAGATGAAGTGTCCGTGGCGGCCAGCGCCGGCACGACGATCACGATGATGAGGGAAGCGGAGAGCAGGTGGCGGAGACGGGGCAAAGGGTGGCGTCCTTTCGTGAACGGAGTCGTCGGTGCGGTAAGCGCCGATTCGTCCGTATGAATGAGGAGTGACGGAGACAATGAAATCCTTACCCCATCCGCGGACTATTGACGTTTTCCCGGAAAAGCGTGC
>DASVRB010000132.1:0-5366 GCA_036388835.1 Thermoanaerobaculia bacterium
GGGCTGAAGCCCGCCGCTCCACCAGAGACGTTTCGCCGCCAGCGTACGATGTAAACGCACGCCCACCTCCTCCGTCCAAATCACGTGCAGAGCAATGTGGCCGCTTTTCGTATGAGCGAACTTTCGACAGATCAGGAGCTCATCGACCGCACCATAGCCGGCGACGGGCATGCGTTCGCGCTGCTCGTGGAGCGGCATCAGCGCAAGGTCTTTCGCGTCGTGCTGGCGATCGTGCGCGATGCATCCGAGGCCGATGTGGTCACGCAGGATGCGTTCGTGCAGGCGTACACGAATCTGTCGCGATTCGAAGGTCGCTCGGGATTCGAAACGTGGCTGACGCGCATCGCCATCAATCGTTCGCGCGACACGTTGCGGCGCAGACGCTTCGTCAGTCTCTTCACGTTCGGCGGAGATGACGGTGAAGAAGAGACGCCGCTCGAGCTGGTCGACGAGCGTCCCGATCCGGAGCGGCAGTTCATCTCCTCGCAATTGCGCGTCGCAATTCAGCGCGCGGAGCGGCAGTTGTCCCCGCAGCAGAAAGTGATTTTCCGTCTGCGTCATTACGAAAATCTGGCACTGGAAGAGATCGCGGAGCACCTCGGCCTGAACGCCGGCACCGTGCGCGCGCATCTCTTCCGCGCGGTACACAAGATCCGGAAAGAGCTCGCCGTCTGGCGCAGCAATCCGAAAGTCGGAGCGGCGCTGAGCCGCCCGACGTGAGCCGAGGATTCGGGAAAATGAACAAGCACTTCAGTGAAGCCGACCTGCTCGAGACGTACTACACGCAACCGGGCGAATCGCTGCCGGTGATGCTGCATCTCGCCGACTGCGCCGAATGCGCGGCGCGATACGAACGGCTCGAGCGGAAGATTCGCAGCCTCGCGGTGCCGCACGCACAGCCGGAAGCATTCTGGGCGCGGCAGCGCGCCGCGATCGTGGAGCGCATCAACGGACGGCAGCGCGCCCGCGCGTTCGGCCGTTTTGCCGCGGCCGCGGCGCTCGCGCTGATCGTCGGCGGCACGGTGACGTGGCCGCTGATGCAGCAACAGCAGCAGACGACGATCGCGCAGCACGCGGCGGAAACGATCGTCTCCGAGGATCCGTGGGATTCCGAGCCGCTGCAGGACCTGCAGCCGCTGGTGGAGTGGGAAACGTGGGTCGAACCGAAGAACGGAGGGAACTCTTGAAACGATTGGTGGTCATTGCCCTGCTGCTCGGCGCGATTGCGGCCGAGGCCGCGCCGCCGCCGCGACACATGCCGCGTGGGCGCTGGTGGCGTCATAACGCGACCGCACAGAGGCTGGAGCTGAATCAGGAGCAGAAGCGCCGCCTCGACGAGATCTTTCAGAACACCGCGAACGAACTGATCGACGCGAAGGCCGAGATCAACAAACTCGAAGTGCGCCTGCGCGGCGAGCTCGATCGCACCGAATTGCGGCGCGTCGAGATTCAGCGCGTCGCCACGCAGCTCAGCGCCGCGCGCGCGCGCCTCTTCGAGCGCGAACTGATGATGCTCGTCGACATGCGCGGCATCCTCGAAGCGCATCAGTGGGAGCGGCTGCAGCAGCCCGATCGCGAGGCGCCGTTCCATTTCGGCAATCCGCGGTGAGGCGGGGCCTCGGTGCTTCGGTGCCTCCGGTTGCCAGAGTTCCTCGGAGTTCCTCGGAGTTCCTCGGAGTGCCTCGGAGTGCCTCGGAGTGCCTCCGAACAACGGCCGAATCTGCGTGCAAAGAACCGAGGAACCGAGGAACCGAGGCACCGAGGAACCATAGGCACAGGAACTCGCCCCCTCTCCGCGTCGGGACATTAGAATCGCGGGCGTGCTCGACGTCGCGCTTCGCAATCTCGCGTTCGCCCACGATCGCGGATTTGCGCTGCGCGACGTCACCGTGACCTTCGAGCGCAGCACCCACACCGCGCTCATCGGCCCGCCGGCATGCGGCGCCTCGACGCTCCTGCAACTGATCGCCGGCACGTTGCGTCCTGCGTCCGGCGAGATCGTCCTCGGGCAACGCCGCGCGAACGAGATCAAGGCCTCGCGCAGGCCGCTCCTCTCGGTCACTTCCGCGCTCGACGTGCCGGGACGGTGGAGCGTGCAGCACGCGCTCGTCGCGGCGGTGCGCACCCGCTCGCTCGATCGTGAAGACCGTCATCGCGAGTACGAGCTGGCCATCGAAAAGTGGTCGCTCGCGCCGCTGCTCGAGAGGCGCATCCGGACGTTGTCGACTACCGAACAGACGCGCGTGCAGCTCGCGCGCATCGAGCTGCTGCGGCCCGCGATCCTCGTGGCCGATCGCCTGCTCGAGCGCGTCGGCGCCGCCGCGCGCACGCCACTCGCCGACACGTTCTATCGGACCATGCGCGTCTTCGGCACGACCGTGATCTCCGCGCCGTCCGCGCGCGACGAGCTCGCGTACAGCGAACGGGTGGTCGTGCTGAATGAAGGTCGCGTGGTGCAGAGCGGACACGCCGCGCAGGTATTCGCGCGTCCCGCGGATGATGCGGCCGCGATCGCCACCGGCGACGTCGACATCATTCCGATCACGGTTCGCGGCAACCTGGTCGAGTCGGTGATCGGCGCGTGGGACGTCGATCCGCCGCCGTTTCAAGGCAGCGGCGTTGCGCTGGTGCGCCCGTCCGACTTTGCGCCGCCGCGTCCGGGCGAAGACTCCGATTTCGTCTTCGGCGTCGAAGAAGCGGGCTTCGCCGACGGCCGCTGGATCGCGCACGGGATGCTGAGCGGCGGCGTGACGATCCGGGTCGAATTGCCGCGCGAGGCGAACGTCCACAAGGGGCGCCTGATGGCGCTGCGCTACGACCCGTCGCGCTTCCGGCTCCTGCCGCGCGAGCTCGCGCCGCTGCAGCCGACCGTGCCGACCGACGTCGTCCCGCCGATGCGGGAAACGCGCTGAGAGCAGCCGAAAAAGCCGGGTGTGCTGGCCCCCCGCTTGCACCCCTCGCGACAGAATCGCCGTTCGTGGGAGTGGCCCTTGATCAAAGCGCGCAGGACCCCGGTCAATGTTCGTAAATTGCTCGTCATCGATGACGACGAGAAGCTCGTCGGCTATTACCGCGAGCTCCTCACACCGTACGGATTCGAGGTCCTGGTTGCGTTCGACGGCGAGGCCGCCATGCCGCTCGTCGAGGCCAATCCCGACATCCAGCTCGTGATCCTCGACCTGTCGATGCCGAAGATGGATGGCCGCCAGTGGCTGCGCTGGTTCCGCAGCAAACAGGTCGATTCGCCTGTGATCGTGATCAGCGGCTACAAGCTCGACGGAGCCGACGCCGACCTCCAGCCGGCGGTCGTGCTCGAAAAGCCGTTCCACGTGGCCGAGCTCCTCGACATGGTCGGCCTCTTCTGCGGCCTCGGCACACCGATCGCCCAGCCGAAGGATGGCGTCACCGTCTGACGGTTAGCACTGGCGTTAGGCGTTTTGCGGCTGATGGGATCGACGCTTTTCAACTAACGAGAGATCTGCGCGCCACGCGCTCGTGGAGCGGCGGCCGCTCCACAGGCGAAACACGCCGAAAGCCCAACGCCGCCGCGCACAGCGCGGCCAAAATCACATTCCGGCGATCTGCGTCTTGCACGACTCGACGGTCTTGAGGTCGAGCTGCAGCGAGGCCATGCTCTGGCTGATCTCGATGCGCACGGGGATGCGGCGGGCGTCGTTCGAGAGCCACACTTTCACGCCGCCCGGCCACTTCTTCCCGCCCGGCGCGTCGACGATGTCGAACGCCACGGCGCCGGTGTTCTTGCCGTTGATCGCGAATGCCTTCGATCCGGCAGGACGGAACACCACCGGGTACTCCTTGCCGTCCGAGAAGATGTTGGTCTGCAGCGGCCGGGTGATGGTGGCGGCATTGGTGCGGAGGAAATGGATGGCTGTGAGGATGTCGCGGAACTGCTCGGCGTCGCCCGGCAGCTTGCGCACGCGGTTCTCGGTCTCATCCGGGGTCTGTTTGTGGATGCGCGCCAGACCTTTCGTGTAGTCGAAGACGGTCCGCTCGTTGCGCGACTTTTTCCCCCACGCATAGCCGTGGTACGTCATCAGGGTCTTGCCGGCCTCGTCCATGTCGGACTCGTACGCGTAGAAGCCGCCCTGCTTGCCGGTTGGAGCCGTGATCAGCAGCTCGCTGTGAATGGTGTCGCCGCCGTACGACGTCTTGAGGTTCCCGACGCCGCTCGTCGGAAAGACGAGCCCGGCGAGGAACCGCACGCCACCCTTGAGACGCCAGGAGTAGCGAAACTCCTCGGTGTTCCCGGGGGTGTTGCAGTTCGGATCCGCCGCGAATGCGGAGGCGGACACAACCATGAGCAGAGCGGCGACACTGATTCTCTGAATAATTTTCATGATCGCGGCTTTAAACAGCCGCCCACCTTCTGTTTATTCACTGTCGCGCTCGCGGTCTACGCGGTCGCGGCCATCCCGGTCAGCGCCTGCTCGACTTCTTCGATGACGTAGTCGGGCGTCGACGAGCCGGCGGTCACACCGACGACGTTCGCCCCTGCGACCCACGCGGGATCGATGTCGCTCGCACCCTGCACGAGGTAGGACGGCTTGGCCTCGCGGCAGATGTCCCAGAGGTGTTTGGTGTTCGCGCTTTTCTTGCCGCCGATGACGATGATGACGTCGACTTCCGGATCGGCCGCGAGGACTTTGGCGGCATCCTGGTTTTCTTTGGTGGCGTAGCAGATGGTGTCGCCACGCTGGACACCACTCGCCCGCCGCTCGATGACCTGCACGACGTCTTCGAAATCCTCGGCGTTGAGGGTGGTCTGGTAGAAGATTTTGATCTTCTCGTACGGGCTCCAGTCGATGGACTCGGCCTCGTCGAGCTTGCTGACGATGTGGTACGTGGCGCGCTCGAGGTCGTTGGTGTACCCAAGGACTTCGCGATGGTTGGGGTCGCCAATGAAGACGAGATGGAATCCATCGGCCAACGCTTTTTTGGCCTCGCGATGGATGTCATACACGAATTTGCAAGTGGTATCGAGGATCTGTAACCCTCGCTCGCGCGCGGCATCGTGAAATGACGGGGGCACTCCATGCGCGGAAAAGACGATGGTGGGCTCTTCGACCGCGCCGATGTCGTGAATGGTCCGCACGCCAAGGCGCTCCATTTCCTCGACGACTCGCTCGTTGTGCACGACCTGCCCGAGGATGGCTCCACGCCCCCCTCCCGCCGCAAATCTCTTCACTTTGAGATCCGCGATCCGCACGCCTGAACAAAATCCATACTTCGCCGCCCGTTTGACTCTCATCGCACCCCCCTCAACGTCTCCCGCGCGGCCGGCATTCTAGCGATGGAGAGACGACCGGGGGCGCCTCCGGCGGGCCGGCACGGCCGGCAGCGCTTAG
>DASVRB010000133.1:0-7862 GCA_036388835.1 Thermoanaerobaculia bacterium
GCGGGATGTGGAACGGCACTTCGTCGTCGGACGCCGAGGCGTTCATCTCCGAGCGCTCGTCGTCGATGCGGCGCTGTTCGTCTTCTTCGATGCGGTAATTGCGAATGTCTTCCATGTCTGCTCCTAGTTGCGGTTGATTCAGAACTGCGCGGCTTCGGTAGAACCTTCGAGCGCGGTGGTCGACGACTCGCCGGCGCTCACTGCTTTTGCGACTTCATCGAAGTAGCCGGTCCCGACTTCGCGCTGGTGGCGCGTGGCGGTGTAGCCGTTCACTTCGGCGGCGAACTCGGCCTGCTGGAGGCGCGAGTAAGCGGCCATCCCTTCGTCTTTGTACTGACGCGCGAGCTCGAACATCGAGAAGTTCAGCGCGTGGAAACCGGCCAGCGTGACGAACTGGAACTTGTAGCCCATCGCGCCGAGCTCGCGCTGGAAGCTCGCGATCTGCTGCGCATCGAGCTTCTTCGCCCAGTTGAAAGACGGCGAGCAGTTGTACGCGAGCAGCTTCCCCGGATACTTCGCGTGCACCCCTTCCGCGAACTGCCGCGCCTCGTCGATGTCCGGCGTCGAGGTCTCGCACCAGAGCACGTCGGCGTACGGCGCGTACGCCACGGCGCGTGCGATCGCGATCTCGAGACCGTGCTTCAGACGGAAGAAGCCTTCCGCCGTCCGCTCGCCGGTGAGGAACGGCCGATCGCGTTCGTCGACGTCGCTCGTGAGCAGCGTCGCGCTGTGCGCGTCCGTGCGCGCGATGATGAGCGTGCCGACACCCGAGACGTCGGACGCGAGGCGCGCGGCGTTGAGCGTGCGGATGAACTGCGACGTCGGCACCAGCACCTTCCCGCCGAGGTGGCCGCACTTCTTTTCGGATGCGAGTTGGTCTTCGAAGTGGACCGCGGCCGCACCCGCTTCGATCATCAGCTTCATCAGCTCGAACGCGTTCAGCGCGCCGCCGAAGCCGGCTTCCGCATCGGCGATGATCGGCGCGAACCAGTGCGTGCCGCTGCGCCCTTCCATGTGATCGATCTGATCGGCGCGCTGCAGCGCCTGATTGATCCGCTTCACCACCATCGGCACAGAGTTCGAGGGATAGAGCGACTGGTCGGGGTACATGTGCCCCGCGAGGTTCGCGTCGGCAGCGACCTGCCAGCCGGAGAGGTAGATCGCCTTGAGGCCCGCGCGCACCTGCTGCACGGCCTGATTGCCCGTCAGTGCGCCGAGGGCGTTCACGAACGGCTCCGTGTTCAGCAGTTGCCAGAGCCGCTCCGCTCCCATTTCCGCGAGCGTGTATTTGATGTCGACAGAGCCGCGCAGCCGCAGCACATCGGCGGCCGTGTACTCGCGCGTCACCCCGTTCCAACGCGGGTTGCTCTCCCACTCTTTCTCGAGGACGTTCGGGTCGCGCGCTTCCTTCAACTTCGTCATGCAGTTCACTCCAGTTGTTGCTTCGTTTCGTTCTGGTGGAGCGGCGGGCTTCAGCCCGCCGAATGATTGATAGGTCGGCGGGCTAAGAGCCCGCCGCTCCACGATTCGTTTCGAGCTCCAGCAGCTCTTCGTAGGCCGGGAGCGTGAGGAAATCGGCCAGCTCGTCGGCGAGGATCAGGCGGTCGAAGATGCGGGCCGCGCGCGTGACGCGGTCGCTCGCTTCCATCGACGCCACTTCCTCGTCGTGCAGGCGCTGATAGAGCGCGGCGTCGATGACGCGGCCGTCGTCGAGCTTCGCGCCATGATGGATCCACTGCCAGAGCTGCGTGCGCGAGATCTCCGCGGTCGCGGCGTCTTCCATCAGGTTGTACAGCGGCACCGCGCCGCTGCCGCCGAGCCACGACGCGACGTAGAGAATGCCGACGTTGATGTTCTGCCGGACACCTTTCTCCGTGACCACGCCTTCCGGCAGCCGCAGCAGGTCGTCGCGCGTGATGTTCACTTCTTCACGTTTGCGGTCGAGCTGATTCGCCGCCGGCATGTGCTCGTCGAACACGTTCTTCGCCGTCGCGACCAGACCGGGATGCGCGACCCAGGTGCCGTCGTGGCCCGCGCGCACTTCGCGCAGTTTGTCGGCTTCGACTTTTTTCGTAGCGGCCTCGTTCGCCGCCGGGTCGTCTTTGATCGGGATCTGCGCGGCCATGCCGCCCATCGCGTGAATGCCGCGGCGATGGCAGGTCTGGATCAGGAGGTCGACGTACGCGGCCAGGAAGGCTTTGTCCATGGTGATGGAGCCGCGGTCAGGCGTGATGAAGTCGTGGCGCGCCCTGAATTTCTTGATGAACGAGAAGATGTAATCCCACCGTCCGCAATTGAGCCCCGCGCTGTGATCGCGCAGCTCGTACAGGATTTCGTGCATCTCGAACGAGGCGAGGATGGTCTCGATGAGCACGGTCGCGCGGATGCTGCCGTGTGGGATGCCGAGGTCTTCCTGCGCGCGGACGAAGATGTCGTTCCAGAGACGCGCCTCGAGGTGCGACTCCATCTTCGGCAGATAAAAGTACGGGCCGGTCCCACGCTCGAGCGCCGCCTCGGCGTTGTGAAAGAAGTAGAGCGCGAAGTCGAAGATGCTCGCGCTGACCGGTTCGCCGTCGATGTACACGTGCTCGTCGACGAGATGCCATCCACGCGGCCGCACCAGCAGCGTCGCGGTCTTGTCGTTGAGCTTGTACGGCTTCGTGCCGCTGTCGAAGGTGATGGTGCGGCGCACCGCATCGCGCAGGTTGAGCTGCCCTTCGACGCAGTTCGCCCAGGTCGGCGAGTTGGCGTCTTCGAAGTCGGCCATGAAGACGTTCGCGCCGGAGTTGAGGGCGTTGATGATCATCTTCCGGTCGACCGGTCCGGTGATCTCGACGCGGCGGTCGACGAGGTCGTGCGGAATCGGCGCGACGGTCCAGTCGCTCTCCCGGATCTCGCGCGTCTCGGGGAGAAAGTCGGGCAGCTCGCCGGCATCGAGACGCTGCATGCGCGCTTCACGCGCGGCGAGGAGCTCGAGCCGGCGCGGGTTGAATTCTTTGTGCAGCGCGGCCACGAAGCCGAGGGCTTCGTCCGTGAGGATTTCCTCCCACTGCGGCTCGACCTCGGCCCGCACTTCGATCTCGGTCGTGATTACAGCAAACTCCGTCATGCTGTAAAACGAAGAGCATGGAGCCTGCCAGAGCCAGCGATACGGGCCGCATCAGCTGTGGCGCTGTCGCGCCTTGTAAACGTCCGCTCGTAAAGCTGTAAAGAGGTGTAAAGGCAGTGTGTCGTACCTCACAACTGCCGGATGCCGTCAGCGGTTACAGAGGCAGCGCTGCCGATTCTGTAAATGGCTGTAAAGTTGCAGCGCCCGGCTACCGCACCCCATCCTCAACTGAACGATCCGTGTGTCGGGATGCCGTGCAGACGCAACCGCTTCGCGTCAAGAAGGAACTCATGATCATGTTTCGTTCGAGAGCTGCCCTGCTGTTGGCCATCGGCCTGTTCTCCACCTCGCTGTTCGCCGCATCCCCCGTCGGGACCGACGCAACGTGTCCCGCCACGAGCGGCACCGTCACCGCCTGGGTCGACGAGCCGGTCTGCCGCGGCGTTGCGCCGAAGTTGCACGTCCGGCTCGATCCGCCCGATCCGACCGCGGTCGCCTCGTGGAGCAGCAACGTGAATAAATGGTTCCCGCGGGACGGATGGGACGTCGAAGGCAGGCCCGACGTTGACGGCCACTACAGCGTGACGGTGAGGACCGCGACGTGCGAGTTCGCGCCGGTGGGCGTCGACGTCGACGTCGACGATCTCCCGATCGCCACCGGTCTGCCGCCGTCGACGTGCGGCCCGACGCGGAACACGGTGACGCTGCAGAACGGACCGTTCTCGAACATCGTCTGGGAAGTGGACGGCGGAACGATCGTCAGCGGCCAGGGCACGAACGCCGTCACGCTCGACACGCCCGATCAACCGCTCGCCGGCGGTGAGGCTCGTCAGGTCCGCGTCTACGTGAGCGGCACGAGCGCGGACGGCTGCGTCTACACGCACGAGCAGGTCGAGGCGATGGTCGTCTACGGCGCCTACAACCTCCCCATCAGCGGTCCTTCGACCGCCTGCGCCGGCGTGCCGCAGAACGCCACCGCGTCGGCGCCGGCAGGCGGCACGTACCAGTGGTCGATCACCAACGGCACGATCACGGCGTCGAACGGCGGCAACGTCACGTACGAACTGAACGGCGCCGGTCCCGCGGTGCTGAGCGTCGCCTGGAGCAGCGGGACGCAGTGCGCATCGGGACAGAAGACGATCAACCTCGGCAGCACGTCGAGCCTCACCATCAACACTCCCTCGACCGCCTGCCCCGGCGTGACGCAGAGCGCGTCCATCGACGGCAATCCGTCCGGCACGTATCAGTGGTCCATCACCAACGGGCAGATCCTTTCGAGCAGCGGCAGCAGCGCGACGTATCAGATCAACGGCAACGGCAACGCGGTGCTCAGCGTCACCTCGACCGGCAGCGGATGTGCGGCCTCCGGCCAGAGGACGATCGCCCCCGGCGGCACGACGACCGTCTCAATCAACACTCCGTCGACCGCGTGTCCCGGCATCGAGCAGACCGCCTCGGTGAACGGCAATCCGTCGGGCACGTACCTTTGGTCGATCACCAACGGCACGATCACCGAGAACAACGGCAACAACATCCGCTACACGGTGAACGGCAACGCCACGCTGAACGTCTCGATCGACAGCACCAGCGGCTGCGATGCAACCGGTCAGGCCAGCATCGCCGCGACCGGACCGACCGCGACCGTCCCGACGCGGAACGATGACGTCTGTGCCGGCGAAACGTACGCGATTCCGGTAACGCTGAGCGGCACCGCACCGTTCACCGTCACCTGGTCGGACGGGCACGTCGACAGCAACATCACGGCGCATTCGTACTCGCGCGTCGTATCGCCGGAGAGCTCGACGACGTACCGCATCACCGCGGTGCACGACGCGAACTGCAGCGGCAACGTCAGCGGAGACGTGGAGCTGACGGTCGGCGGCGCCGCGCCGGAGATCACCGATCAGCCGGACGACACGCAGGTCGCACCGGGACAGTCGGCAACGCTCACGGTCGGCTTCAATCCGTCGGGCGCGACGGTGCAGTGGTACCGCGGCTCGCGCGGCGATCGCAGCAATCCCGTTCAGGGCGCGACCTCGCCGACGCTGCGCACGCCGCCGCTCGAAACGACCACGCGCTTCTGGGCGCAGGTGAGAACGACCTGCGGCACGACGCTCTCTTCCTCGGCCACGGTGACGATGACCGGGACCGCTCCGACCAAACGGCGGTCAGTGCGACACTGAGCAGACGATGACGACGAATCTCCGCCTCGGCACGAAAGTGCGTGCGCTGCGCCGCAAGGAGCAACTGACGCAGACGCAGCTCGCTGCGAAGCTGGAGATCTCGCCGAGCTATCTCAATCTCATCGAGCACAACCAGCGGCCGCTGACCGCGACGCTGCTGGTGAAGCTCGCGCAGACGTTCCGCGTCGACCTCTCCACGTTCGCCGACGACAGCCACGCGCGCGTCGCCGCCGACCTGCAGGAAGTGTTCGCCGATCCGCTGCTCGAGGAGCACGCGGTGACGACGCACGACGTGCGCGAGCTGGCGGAGAATCCGGCCGCTGCACGCGCGGTGCTCTCGCTGTTCCACGCCTACAAGTCGAGCGTGCAGTCGATGCGCGACCTCGCCTCGCAGGTCTACGACGGCCGCTCGTTCCACGGTCTCGATCCGGCGCACCTGCCGAGCGAAGAGGCCTCGGACGTCCTTCAGGAAAACGTCAATTACTTCCCCGAGCTCGAGGCGGCGGCCGAAGAGATCGCGCGACGTGTCCCGCTCGACCGCAGCGATTTCTATCGCTCGGTCGTCACGCACCTCCGCGCCAAACATGGCGTGGAAGTGGCGCTGACGCCGGCGCATCGCGACCGCGGCCTCGTGCGCCGCTTCGATCCCGCCACGCGCACGCTGCATCTTTCGGAAGTGCTGCCGCCGTGGAGCCGGCAGTTTCAGGTGGCGCATCAACTCGGCCTCATCGAAGCGGCCGGCGTGATCGACACGATCCTCGAGCGCTCGCGCAAAAACCTCAACACGCCGGAATCGGTGAAGCTCTGCCGCATCGCGCTGGCGAACTATTTCGCGGCCGCGCTGCTGATGCCGTACGACGAATTCTTCCGGACCGCCGAAGAGGTGCGATACGACATCGAGCTGCTGCAGCATCGCTACACCGCGAGCTGGGAGCAGGTCTGCCATCGCCTCACCACGCTGCGCAAACCCGGCTCGGTCGGTGTCTCGTTTCACTTCGTGCGCGTCGACATCGCGGGCAATATCTCGAAGCGCTTCAGCGGCACCGGCATTCGTTTCGCGCGCTTCTCCGGATCGTGCCCACGGTGGGATGTGCACGCCGCGTTTCTGACGCCGGGACGCATCCGCACGCAGTTCTCGCAGATGCCGGACGGCACGGCGTACTTTTGCATTGCCCGCACGATTCGCAAGAGCTACGGCTTCTCCTCGGGCGACGCGCTGATGGCGGTCGGCATCGGCTGTCCGGTGAAGGACGCGCGCAAGACCGTCTACGCCGATGGGTACGATCTCGACAATCTCGAAGCAGCGGTGCCGATCGGCGTGACCTGCCGTCTGTGCGAGCGGACGAATTGCGAACAGCGTGCGTTTCCGCCGCTGCAGCACGGCCTCAATGTCGATGAGAACGTGCGCGGGCGGTCGTCGTACACACCGTTCGAACAGAGCGCGCCGGCCGCGGAGCTCAGCGCGGGATCGTCAGCACGATCTTCCCGCGAGTCCGGCCGCTCTCGCTCTGCACGTGTGCGTCCGCAGCGCGATCCAGCGTGAAGGTGTGAGAGACGGTCGGCGTGACGAGCTTCGCGAGCGCCGCGAGCTGCGCGCCGTTCGGCTTCACCAGAATCGACTGCGCGCGAATGTCCGTCGAGGCACGCGCGGCGCCGCCGAGGCCGACGATTGAGACGAGGATGCCGCCGCGCTTCAATACGCCGACTGATCGACGCTGCGTATCGCCTCCGATCGGGTCGAGCACCAGGTCGGCATCCTTCACCAGCTCCTCGAATTTCTGCGTGCGGTAATCGATGACCACGTCTGCGCCGAGCTTCTTCAGATAGTCGTGATTCGCGGCGGACGCGGTCGCGATCACGCGCGCCCCTTTCCACTTCGCGAGCTGTATGGCCATCGTGCCGACGCCGCCCGCGCCGGCGTGAATGAGCACCGCCTGCCCCGCTTTCAGATCGGCCGTATCGAAGAGCGCCTGCCACGCGGTGAGCGCAGTGAGCGGTACCGCCGCCGCCTCTTCATGCGACCACTGTTTCGGTTTCCGCGCCGCCTCCGCTTCCTTCACGATTGCGTATTCGGCATACCCGCCGCCGCGACGCAGGTCGAGCATCGCGAAAACGGCATCGCCCTTCCGGAACGACGTCACTCCTGCTCCGACCGCTTCCACCACGCCGCTCACGTCGAACCCCGGCACATACGGCAGCGTCGCGCCGGTGATCCCCTGCGACTCGCCCGGCCGCGTGTACGTATCGACCGGATTCACCGAGGCCGCTTGCACCCGCACCAGCAGCTCACCTTCGCCCGCCACCGGCCGAGCCACACTCTCCACCCGCAGCACCTCCGGCCCGCCAAAACTCGCGATCTGCACCGCGCGCATCATCGGTGGATTGGCAACAGCAGCAAGCAGCATCAGGAACGCGATCATGCCGCGATCGTAGCGATCGCAATGGACGCGCAATCACGCCGCGGGGTGGGTGGGAGAGTTTGCGGGAGAAGCGGCGAGACGGGCGCTTAGGCGCCAGATTCAAGGCGCTTAGGCGCGGAGGCGCTTAGGCGCGGAGGCGCTTAGGCGCTT
>DASVRB010000134.1:0-3888 GCA_036388835.1 Thermoanaerobaculia bacterium
GACGGCCGTCGCCGCTGAGATCCTTCGCTAACGCTCAGGATGACGGGAGGGGGCGGACGTCGAGTGCTGCCGATCACCGCCCCCGCCCTCTCCACCGCCCGCCCCGATCGGGCGGGAGCAGCGACTCGGTCCAGACGCACAGCGCGCGTTTGTCTTCGATGGTCAGCTTCGCGATGGGATGCATGAGCGTGTACGGCTCGAGCGGCATTTCGCCGTCCTGCACGACTTCGCAGATTTCTTCGAGCAGGTGCTCGCGCTGGTCGGCGTTGTACGTGTTCCATTCGGAGAACGACAGCTCGTCGCGCCCTTCCTCGACGTCGTGCACGAGCGCCCACGACATCGGCGCGATGTAGCTGTACCAGGGCCAGTGCGTGGCGCTGGAGTGGCAGTCGTAGCACGAGCGCTTCAGGATCGGCTGGATGTGCCGCGGCGCCTGCAGTACGTCCGCGGCGACGATCGGCGGATTGGTGCGCTTCGGCTGCACGAACTGGATGGCGAGGAACGCGACCGCGAGCACGACGCCGGCGATCTTGAGAAGACGGCGCATCTACGAGCCTCGATACGTGGAGTAGCCGAATGGCGAGAGCAGCAGCGGTACGTGGTAATGCTGCGCCACGTCGTCGATCCGGAACAGGATCGCGGCCTCGGGGAAGAAGCCGTTGGCGTCATACGCGCCGGTGTCGAACACGATCCGGTAGATGCCCGGCGTCACGCGCTCCGGCTCCAGCACACGCGCCCGTCCGTCCGCATCGGTGACGCCTGAAAACAGCACTTCGTCGCCGCGCGAGAGCGTGATCGCGACTCCCGCCGCGGGGCGGCCTTTCGCGGTGTCGAGCACGTGTGTGGTGATTCCGGCCAAGCAGTCTCCTTACGTTTACGAGGCGAGTTTTTCGAGCCGCAACGCGATGATCTTCGCCTGCTCTTCGGCGGCGATGCGCAGCTCGGTCTCGCGATCGTGCGTCAGCCGCTCGTTCAGATTGGAAAGCATCTCGTCTGCGCTGCGGCCGGTCGCGCAGACCAGATAGATGAATCCGAACTTTTCTTCGTACGCGCGATTGCCGGCCGCGATCGCATCCATCGTTGCGGCGGCCGCGCTACGCGTGCCGCTCTGCTCCTGCGACGACCAGCCGGCCTTCTTCTCGCCGATGCGCGGGTGCGCCGCGAACGCTTCGAGCCAGTCGGCCGCATCGAGCGCGAGCCACTGTTCGTTTGCTGCCGCGACCAGCGCGTCCCACGATGCGAACGGCCGCGCGCGCAGCATCGACTCCGTCCAGCGCGACGAGCCGCAGACGCGCTGCAGCTCGCGTCCATCGAAGAGCGTGTTCACGCGCCGCACGATTGCCGCGCGCCGTCCCGCTTCCGTCGCCACGCCCCAGACGCGCATCCGGCTCACGCCGCCGTCGGGATAAACGTTGAGGCGCAGGTGCGTGAATGGGCCGTCGGTGAGCAATTCGTCGATGAAGAAGTGGCGCGTGTGCGCCTGCAGTTTCGTGCGCGGCAGCAGCTCGATCCAGTGCTCGCCGTCGGTCGAGCCTTCGATCGACGCCGTGTCGGGATAGTTGCCTTTGAAGTGATTCGTGTCGAGCTCGATGCGCCGCACGCGGCCTTCCGTCGCGAGCTTGACGACCACCCAATCATGACCCGGTCCGCGGCGGCGGCGCGTTTCCCAGCCGTCGCTCATGTTGTGCGCGCGGCCCGGCATGATCAGGTTGTGCTTCGGGCCGAAGAACATGTCGCTGCAGTTCAGCACGTCCGCGCCGTTCTCTACCGCCGCGAGATCGAGCTCGTTCGTCAGCCCGCCGGCGAGGCGCCATTCCGGCACCACCTCGCCATGCACGCGCAGACGCGCCACGCCGCCATCCGGAAAGATGTTGAAGCGGAGGTGCGTCACCGCATCGTTGCTAGTCACGGCAATCACGTTCTCGCTGTCGCCTTTGAGCGGCTTGCGCGGCAGCAGCTTGCGCCAGTCGGCGGCGAGAAGCGCATCGACCGGCGCATCGACGCGCATCGACGTGCCTTCGATGGAGCACGACTCCGGATAGTTGCCGCGGAAGAACGCGGTGTCGACGACCACCCCGCGAATCACGCCCCGCAGGCCGAGGCGGACGATCGCGAAATCGTGACCGGGCACGCGCTTGCGGCGGCTCTCCCAGCCATCCATCCACTTCCCGCGGTCGGTGTACTCGTGCTCTTTCCAGACCGCTTTCGCCGGCTTCAGCAGGTTCTCTTTTTCAGCAAAAAAATCGTCATTCGCGTAAAGCACGCTCCCGCCGAGGCGCTCGGAAGCGAGGTCGATCAGATTCAGAAAGTCGGACACGGCGACATTCTAGGTTCGTTGCTGGACGCTCGTGCATTTGCTGATGCAGTTGCTGGTTGCTGGTTGCTGGTGATGAACCCCCTGGGCCGCAGCCGATGAGTCACAAGCAACCAGCAACCAACAACCAGCAACCAACAACCAGCAACAAAGCTACGCAACCAGCAACCCACCTACACCCGCACTCCCGCCACCCACGTCTCCTTCACCACGCCGCGCAGTTCCGCGCCGAGGTATGGCGTCACTTTGTGCCGGTGCCGGATGAGCTCCGGCGTGACGACGAACGTCTCCTCGAGGGACCAGATCGTGAGGTCTGCATCGTTGCCGACCGCGAGCTCGCCTTTGCGTTCGAGCCGCGCCAGTCGTGCCGGTGCGCGGCTGCACCAGCGGGTGAGGTCGTGCAGCGCGAAGGCGCGCGCGTGTGCGTTCGTCCAGACGATCGGAAGGACGAATTGCAGCGAGGCGATGCCGCCCCACGCCGAGGCAAAGTCGCCTTTCTTCAGTTCTGGTGTGCAAGGAGAGTGATCGCTGACCACCAACTCGATCAAGCCTTCGCGCAGCCCGTTCCACAACGCCTCGCGATTTGCGTGCTCGCGAATCGGCGGAGCGCATTTGAATTCCGTTCGCCCGCGCGGGACCGACTCCGCGTCGAGGTGGAGATAGTGCGGCGTCGTTTCGGCGCTGAGCGGCAGTCGTTCGTTGCGCGCGATGCGCAGCAGTTCGAGCGCACTCGCGGAGGAGAGGTGGACGACGTGAATGCGCGCGCCGGTATCACGGCAGACGCGGAGGAGCAGCTCGATCGCCGCGTCTTCCGCGGCATTCGGACGCGACTGCAGATACGTAGCGTACTCGGCCGGATCGCCGTGCGGCTCGTGCAGATGTTCCTGCAGCTCCGCATGCACGAGCAACGGCGCGCCGGTCGGCGCGAGCTCGCGGGCCGCCTCGTACAACTCGCGCTCGTTGACGTTCGGAAATTCGTCGACGCCGGAGTGCACGAGAAAACATTTGAAGCCGCGCGCCCCCGCCTCGAGCATCGGTCGCAACTCGTGCGTGTTGCCCGGCACCACGCCGCCCCACAACGCGATGTTCGCGGAGCCTTTCGCGACGCGCTGCTTCGTCTCCAGCGCCGCGAGGGTGGTGGTCGGCGGCAGCGAATTGAGCGGCATGTCGACGATGGTGGTGATGCCGCCCGCGATCGCCGCGGCCGTTGCAGTCGCGAACCCCTCCCACTCCGTGCGACCCGGCTCATTGACGTGCACGTGCGAGTCGACCAGTCCCGGCATGATTACCAGATCGCCGTAATCGACGTCCGCCGTCGCGTGCTCTTCGATCGCCGCGATGCGCGAGCCTTCGAGGGTGAGGGTTGCGGGGCGCGTGGTGTTTGCGATGAGTACGCGGTTGCTGCGGATGCGCATTGGTTCTGCGCACTTTATCCCGTGCGTTCGCTCACTTTATCCCGAGCGCAGCGAGGGATCTCCTCGTGCACGAACGTCGACCGTCGCCTGTGGCTGCGGCCGTCGCTGCGGAGCCGCAGATCCCTCGCTTTGCTCGGGATAAACTGAGGGAACGAAACC
>DASVRB010000135.1:0-20259 GCA_036388835.1 Thermoanaerobaculia bacterium
TCAAGCGGACCGAGCGCCTTCGCCGCGAAGGCATCATCCGCAGCCTCGCCGCACAGTTCGACGCGCGCGCACTCGGCTATCGCTCCTGCCTCGTGGCCGCGCGTGTTGCGCCCGAGCGCATCGATGAAGCGGCCGCCGCGATCAACGCGCATCCCGGCGTCACGCAGAACTATCGCCGCAACAACGACCTCAATCTCTGGTTCACGATCTTCTGCTCGCCGGAGTCGAAGCTCGGCCTCGAGCGGACGATCGAGATCCTCAGCCACGAAGCGAGTTGCGACGCCGTTCGTCCGCTTCCGACTCTGAAGCTTTATAAAAACGGAGCCGCCGACCACGAGCACGGTGAGCACGACACGCACGGTGAGGCAACGCCGCTGACGCCGACCGAGATGGAGGCCGTGCGCCTGCTGCAGAACGATCTGCCGCTGCAGCCGCGCCCGTTCGACGTCGTTGCGCGCGCATCCGACATCTCCGCAGAAGATCTTCTCGACGCCGCGCGCAACCTGCTGCGCCGCGGCCAGATCCGCCGCGTCACCGCGACCGTCGCGCCGCGCAAGCAGGGCTTTTCCGCGACCGCGATGGGTGTCTGGATCGTGCCGCAGGACCACGCCGACGACTTCGCGACCAAGCTCGTGCAGCATCGCGCGGTGTCGCACTGCTACCTCCGTCCCGTTTACGAAGACTGGCCGTACAACCTCTACACCACCGTGCACGCGCGCTCGGTCGATGAATGCGAGTCGGTCATCAACGACCTCGCCATCGACAGCGGCCTCTCGCAGAAACAGGCGCTCTTCCCGACCAAGGAGTACAAAAAGACGCGTCTGCAGTTCTTCGGCAGCGACCTCCGCGAGTGGGAATCGTCGCGCGTTGCCGATCGCGCCGCCGCGGCCGGCTGAATTCTTCCGCGGTGACGATGATCCCGTACCGGCGCGAGCGGCTCTCGCGCGAAGAGATGATCGACGCCGCGCGCGCGTTTCGCGACACGCTGCTCGTGCGGCGCAGCGTCCGCGCGTTCTCGAGCGATCCCGTTCCTGATGAAGCGATCGACCTCGCGGTCGAAGCGGCGGCATCCGCTCCGTCGGGCGCGAACATGCAGCCGTGGAAGTTCGTCGTCGTGCGCGATCCGGCGGTGAAGCGCGAGATCCGCATCGCCGCGGAGAAAGAGGAGCGCGAGAACTACGACGGCCGCATGCCAGAGGAGTGGCTGCGCGCGCTCGCGCCGCTGCAGACGGACTGGCGCAAGGATTTTCTCGAAATCGCGCCGCTGCTGATCGTCGTCTTCAAAGAGGATTACGGTCTGGGCGCGGACGACAATCGCATCACGCACTACTACGTCAACGAGTCGGTCGGCATCGCCTGCGGCTTTCTACTCGCGGCGCTCAACGCCGCGGGACTGGCGACGCTGACGCACACGCCCAGCCCGATGGGCTTTCTGCGCGAGATCCTCGGCCGGCCGAAGAACGAAAAAGCATTTCTGCTGATCCCGGTCGGCTATCCGGCCGAAGGTTGCGAGGTGCCGGACATCCGCAAGAAGGCGCTGCGCGACGTCCTCATCTCATCCTGACGCGCCGCGGCGCAAAACATTTTGACGCCGTTTCGGGCGCGCTCTCTCTGCGCCGGCACGGAACGTCCCCTGAAATGAGCAGTGTCCGGAGGAAACACCGATGGACACGTTGCCCGATTTCGTTCAGGACGTGATGCAGGAAGAGGGGCGCGCGATCGTGCTGAAGAACAACCTCACCGGGTGGGAAACGGTGCGATTTCAGGTCGTCGACGAACCGGGATCGGAACCTTCGACCGCGGCGTTCGCGCCCTGAAAACCGATCTTCGAATGGGTGCCGTCGCAGAACGGCTTCATCGTCGAGCCGCCGCAGCGGCAGAGCGCCTTCTTGACGATCGGAACCTCATTGCCGTTCGCATCGACCAGCTTGAAGTCGCCGTCGACAAGCAACGGGCCATTGTCTCGGATCTTGATCGTGACGCTCATTCGGTTCTCCCTTTTTAGAAGACGGGGTTCTCGGTGTGATGGTGGAAGTTCCACTCGTACGTGTAACCGGGGAACTCGACGGGGACGGTGTAGGTGACGTCGATCGTGATCTCGGCCGATTCGCGTTTGATCTCGATGTCTTCGTCGGTGACCGGAAGCTCGAGTTTCTCGGCCTTGGACAGGATGGCGCGGCGAATCTGCTTCACGTTGTGCTGGCCGGCGGATTTTGCTTCGTCGATCACGGTGTCGCGCAGCTCGGCGGCTTTCACCTTGATCGGGATCATGCGGTACGCGACGAGTCCGGCGAGAAGCAGGACCGCGAGGCCGACCAGGCAGCCGAACTGACCCTCACCCCGCTCACGACGATTGCGCAACATTGGACGTCCTCCGAATGCGCCAGAGAGTAGCAGTTCACTCAATGCATTTGAAGAGACGGGCCGATGCGCGGCGCGGCGGCGAGGTGCGTGTTCCGTGCGCCGCCGACGCGCTCACGAGCTCGCCGAGCGGAGCCGAGGACCAGAGCACGAGGCGCGCGCGTCCGACCACGCGGTCGCGCGGCACGACGCCCCACGAACGGCTGTCCACCGAGTCGTCGCGGTTGTCGCCGAGCACGAAATACGAATGCTCGGGGATGACCTGTGCCTGGATTGCTCCCGCCGCGGCGGCGCGCATCACATACGGCTCGGCCAGGGTGTAGCCGCCGACGCGGACGCGGCCGAGCCGCGTGTCGACGAGATCGCCCGGCACGCCGATCACTCGCTTCACCAGCAGTTCGTCGTTCGTGACGGAGCGGAAGACGATCACGTGACCGCGCTGCGGTGTGCCGCGAAAGTACGGCGTCACGACGATCTGATCGCCCGGCTCGAGCGTCGGCGCCATCGAGGCGGTCGGGATCGAGTAGAGCTGCAGCGCCGCGCGGACGACGAACGCGAGCGTGACCGCGATCGCGATCGGCTGCAGAATCGTTCGAAGCAGTGATTTCTGGCGCGGCATTCGTGAACGATCCCTACAACGAATGAGCCAGCGCCGAAGTTCCGTTCACCGCGAGGCGGCGTGAACCGTGTCGCTCGGGGAGATGACCCGGCCCGCCAGCGAGCTCTTGACCGAGAAGACCGGCATCTTCTGCTGCAGTCCCTTCAGCGCAAACTCGCCGAGGGCCTCCGTCTCGAAGCTGCCGACCACCCGGTCGAGCGTGTGCTGCGACACGACGAGCTGCCCCGGTTTCGCGACGCCGCTCTCGAGGCGCGAGGCGATGTTCACCGAGCTGCCGAGGACCGTGTAGTCGACGCGCTTCTCGGTGCCGACGTTGCCGACGACGGCCGGGCCGCTGTTGATGCCGACGCGGATGCGCACCGTCGTCAGGCCGGCGCTTTCGCGCTCCGCGTTCCACACGGCCACCCGCTCCATCATCATCAGGCCGGCCAGGATCGCGCGGTCGGCGTGATCGTCCTGCGGGATCGGCGCGCCGAAGAACGCCATCACCGCGTCGCCGATGAATTTATCGAGCGTGCCGCCGTACGCGAAGATCGAGTCGACCGCGGCGGAGAAAAAGTTCGAGAGAAAGGCGGCCACTTCTTCCGGCGCCTTGGTTTCGGAGACGGTGGTGAAGCCGGAGATGTCGGCGAAGAGGATCGAAACGTCGGCGGTGCGGATGTCGGTCTCGTCGGCAGAGATGACGCCCTTCACGATCTCGTCGATGACGGCAGGCGAGTGATAGCGCTCCATCTTCGAGCGGATCTTCCGCTCCTGCTCGATCTTCTCGGCGAGCTGCGCGCGCTCGACCGCAACCGCCGCGAAGTTCGCCAGCGCGGTGATCAGATCGAGGTCTTCCTCGGTGAAGCGGCCGACGTGAATCGGCGAGTCGACCTGCACGGCGCCGATGACGCGGTTGCGGTTCCAAAGCGGCACGCACATCGCCGAGCGGATCCCGTGAATGGCTATCGATTTGCCGCCGAGCAGGCGCGCGTCTTCGAGCGCGTTCGACGTCATCAGCGCGACCTGCTGCTCCGCGACCATCTTCAGGATGGTGCGGGAGATCGGGATGTCCTGCGCTTCCGCGCCGTCGATGAACTTCGTCAGCTTCGGCACCGGGTTGCCGTCTTCGTCGAAGAGGATGATCAGCCCGCGCTCGACCGGCAGGTACTTGAACACCATGTCCATCACGGTGTTGAGCAGCGAGTTGAGATCGTCCGACTGCAGCATCGCCCGTGCGACCTGCACGAGCACCTGGAAGATCTTCTCGCGCGTGACGGACGGTTCCGCCTTCGAGCCCGGTTCCGACGGCGGCCGCGCGCGCGCCGCTTCCTGGATTTCGCCGAGGTCGAGACCGAACTCGGAATTGAAATCGGAGATGCGGCGGATCACGGTGCCGGACGGGTTGTCGAACATCGACTCGCCGGAGAAGTCGACCGACGGCATCGACTTGATGTCGAGCTGAACGGAGCCGACCAGGATCTTGTCGCCGGAGTTGATCTGCGATTCGGTGATCAGGTTGCCGTTGACCTTCACGCCGTTTGTGGACTTGAGGTCGACGATCCAGAAGCCGTTGTTGCGGATCTCGATGCGCGCGTGTTTGCGCGACACGGACGGATGGTTCAGCACCAGATCGTTTCCCTCCGTGCGGCCGATCGACAGCTCCGACTTCATGTCGGTGATGCGAGGCACGCCGAGGTCGACGTAATGAATCTGAAGCTGATCCATGAAGCGCGGATTATACCGAGTGGGCGTCGGCGCGACCGGGGGCGGGGCCGAGACGGACTCGCCGTCCCGTATAATGCCTGCTCCGCCACAGGGTAAAGCTCCCATGAGTGAGCAAGCATCGTCCGACGTCGTACCTCATCGCACTTTCGTCGTCCGCGCGGTTCTGCGCACGGATGTGGGACTGGTCCGTTCCGAGAATCAGGATTTCGGGACGTACACCACTCCATCTGAAGAGAAAGACAACCATGCGTCCGGACGTCTACTCGTCGTTGCGGATGGAATGGGTGGCCATCGCGGCGGCGCGACCGCGTCGCGCATCGCCGGTGAAACCGTCAAAGCGCAGTTCCTCGGCAGCGAAACGACCGACATCGCGGCGGCGCTGCGCGACTCGCTGACGCGTGCGAATGCGCGCATCTACTCCGAGGCGCACGCGAATCCCGAGTTGCGCGGCATGGGCACCACCACCTCGGCGCTGGCCGTTCGCGGCGACCACGCGTGGCTCGCGCACGTTGGCGACTCGCGCATCTACCTCGTGCGCGGCGACACGATCCGCCAGCTCACCGAAGATCATTCGCTCGTCGCGACCATGGTTCGCGAAGGATTGCTCACGCCGCAGGAAGCGGAAGTCCATCCGCGCCGCAACGTCCTGCAGCGCTCGATGGGCGTGTCGGACGACGTCGAGATCGACGTGCGCGGACCGTTTCAATTGTGCGAGGGCGACACGTTCATCCTCTGCAGCGACGGGCTGCATGGACTGGTCAAGGAGCAGGAGCTCAAGCAGATCGCGCAGTCGACCATCGAAGACGCCGCGAATGAGTTTCTGCGGCGCGCGCTCGAGCGCGGCGCTCCCGACAACGTGACCGTGATCGTGGCGCGCGTGGAGCTTGCGACCGCGGAACAGGCGGACGAATTCGACGAGACGTTGAACGACACGCAAAAGCTCGTCGCCGTGACCGACGAGGCGCTCCGCGACACCGACAAGATCAAGGTCGCGGATCCCGACCCCGCGCCGACCGCCGCGATCGAGCGGCCGAGCGACCCGACCGCGGGACGTTCGCGCACGTCGCTGCTGTGGGCGCTTCTTTTCGTGACCGTGATCGTTGCCGCAGGTGCCTGGTACTACCTCTTCCGTTAACGCCCATGCCCCCGTCCCGGCTCCTCGTCATCGCCGTCCTGCTCCTCGCTGCCTGCCGCCGCGAAGGCGCACGTCTCGATGACGCGCAGAAGATGGTCGCGTACGCGGTGAAGCCGGCAGTCGTGCGCATCAACGCGTTCGCGACCGCGAGCTTCCGTTATCCCGCGAGCGCGATTTCGACGATCGAGATGAAACTGCGCGACGACGGGCAGGCGGTGCGCGCGCGCGGCATCGCGTCGAACGGCGAGAGCGTCGAGACCGGCGCCGGCGGCTCCGGCACCGGCTTCATCATTCATCCCGACGGCTTCATCCTGACGAGCGGCCACGTCGTCGCACCGACGCGAGATCAAGCGGCGCTGCGCGCGGAGCTGCATCGCAACGGCGCCATCGCCGCGCTGGTGCGGCACTTCCCGATCGAGACGCTCCGGACTATCTATCGCGAGGGCACGCTCGACCGTTACGTCGAGCCTCTCGCCTCGGCCGGAGAGGTCGAGAACATGAAGGTTGCGTCGCAAGTCGAGTTGTCGAACGGCGAGATCCTGCCGTTCCGCATCCGCCGCTGGTCGCCGGCGTTGAACGCGCGCGGCACCGACCTCGCGGTATTGCAGATCGATCGCAAGGGACTGCCGTCGCTCCCCCTCGGCGATTCGGACGCGACGCGCATCGGCCAGTCGATTTTCTCGGTCGGCTACCCGGCCGTTGCGAGCAGTACCGACGAGGTGATCGGCGGCTGGCTCTCGCGCGACAGCGATCTCGAGGCGACGTTCAATCCCGGCACCATCACCGCCATCAAACGCAACGTCGCGAACACGCCGGTGCTGCAATCGAACGTCGCGATTTACCGAGGCAATTCAGGCGGTCCGGCCGTCAATCTCGACGGCGAAGTGATCGGCGTTTCGACGTGGGGACACACCAGCGCGGAGCAGATCAAGTTCCTGGTGCCGATCGACGTCGCCAAGCAATTCATCGCCGAGGCAGGCGTGACGGCGAGCACCGCCGGCGCATTCAACGGCCACTATCGTGCGGCGCTCGATGCAGCGCGTGAGGGGAAGTGGGTGAACACGAAGAGCGAGCTCGCGATCGCGGCGAAACTCTTCCCGAGCTCGCCCGATCTCATTCGCTTCGGCCACGAGGCCGACCTTGCCATTCGCGCGCTCCCGCCGTGGCGCAAGCATCCGCTCGCGGCAGGTGTGGCCGGCACGTTCGTGCTCGCGCTCGCCGGTGTCGGGGCAGTCGTCGCGGTACGCTCGCGCGAGTCGCGGCTGCCGATGGACGTGCTGAAGGCCGGCACGGTCGAAACGGTCGTCGCGCCGACCGGCGGCACGAGTTCATCGGGCTCGATGCTCGGCAAATTCACGATCCTCAACGGCACGCGCGCGGGCGAGAAACTCGGCCTCGGCGGATCGGGGATTCGGATCGGACGGGAAACGACGATCTGTGAGATCGTATTGGAAAATCCGAAGGTTTCGCGGCTGCATGCCGAGGTGGTGTCGATCGACGGCAAAGTCCTGCTGATCGACCGCGGTTCCTCCAACGGCACGTTCGTCAACGACCTCAAAATCGACAAGCGGTTCCTCCAGGACGGCGACATCATCTACTTCGGTGGCCGGAACGCCGTCGCGGTGGCATTTCACGCGTGAGGAAGACTCGTGGCTGACAAGCGGTGTGAAAACGGGCACTTCATCGACGAATCGTGGGACATCTGTCCCTACTGCCCGCAGGACGCGAGTGAGCCGGAGATTCCGGTCGTGCGGCCGCGGGGAGTGGAGAGCCGGCCGGCCACTTCGCCCGGCTCATCGTCTGCCGCAACCGGCACGTTCGAGCCGGTGACGCGTCGCGACGACACGGCCTCCGTGCCGGGACGTTCCTCGATGTCATCGTCGTCGTCCGCTGCAGCGGTCCTGCCGATGGACCGCACCGTCGCCGCGTCGCGGCTCGACGCGCAGAAACGTTATGTCGTTGGCTGGCTGGTCGCGCTCAGCGGCTCGACGCGCGGGGAGTCGTATCCGGTGCGCATGGGCCGCAACGTCATCGGCCGCGACCGCAAGTCCGACATCGTCATCAACGACGATCAGGCTTCGTCGCATCACGCCGACCTCGTGTTCCGCCCCGAGGAGAAGCGCTTCATCCTGATGGACCACAACTCCACGAATGGAACGTACGTGAACGAGCTCGAGATCGAGCCGCGCCGCGATCTCGCGCCGAAAGACGTGATCCGCATCGGCTCGCATCGCTTCATCTTCACGCCGCTCTGCCACGACGGATTTCATTGGGATGACGAAGGGCCGCTGAAATGATCGGGACGCTCATCGGCAGCAGCATCGGCAACTACCGCATCGACCGCGAGATCGGCGAAGGCGGCATGAGTCACGTCTACGTCGGCCTGACGCAGCGCGCGACGGACGTCCTCCCGAGCGGCTTCCCGGTCGTGTTGAAAGTGATGTCCGAGGAGCTCGCCGGCGATGCGACGGCGCGGAAGCGCTTCATCAAAGAAGCGCAGATCCTGTCGAAACTGCGCCATCGCTACATCACCCGCTTCTACGAATTCATCAACAACGAGCAAGGCGCGGTGCTGGTGATGGAGTTCGTCGAAGGAACGCCCGTCGACGTGCTGCTGACCGAGCGCGGCGCGCTGACCATCAGCGATGCGATCTCGGCGACGCAGTGTCTGCTCGAGGCGCTCGTCTACGCGCATGGCAAAGGCATCACGCACCGCGACATCAAGCCGGCGAACCTGATCAAGGAAAAGTCGGGCGCCGTGAAGGTCACGGATTTCGGCATTGCGAAAATCCGCGAGGGGGGCGGCACGAGCAGCCAGACCGTCCTGACGAAATCGGGCTTTCTCCTCGGCACGCCGCACTACATGTCGCCGGAGCAGATTCGCGAGCCGAAAGACGCGGGCGCGAAGAGCGACATCTATTCATCGGGCGTGCTGCTGTACGAGATGCTGACCGGCACGCTGCCGTTCAACAGCCGCTCGCTGCCGAAGCTGATCGACGCGATTTATCGCGGTGAGAAACAGCCGCCCAGCGCGCTGCGCCCCGAGGTCGATCGCGAGCTCGAGCAGATCGTGGTGAAAGCGATGAGCCCGCGCATGGATCAGCGCTTCGAGACCGCGCGCGAGTTCTTCGAGGCGCTCGAGGAGTACAACGCGCGGCAGCCGATTGCGCCGACCGGCCGACAGGCCGCCATCCTCGATGCCGACGACACGCCGCCGGTGATGCCTGCCCTCGAGATCGTCGCCAAGTACTGGGCGCTCGTGAACGTCAAACCGGAGACGAACGAGAAGCACGCCATCAGCGGCGACAGCGTCATGGTTGGGCGCGACCGCACCTGCTCGATCGTGCTCGCGCATCCGGCCGTGTCGCGCCGCCACGCGCGCATCACCATCACCGGCCGCGAGCCGGTGCTCGAAGACCTGCAGTCCGCGAATGGAACGTACGTCAACAATGCTCGCATCGAGCGAGTCGTTTTGAAGCCGGGCGACATCGTGCGGTTCGGAGCCGATCCGGCTTGTAGTTATGTGTTGAGAGACCACTGATGAATGTTGTCGGTGGTCGGTTGTCGGTTGTGTGCGGTGTTCTGCCTGGACGCCACGATGCGTTTGGCGCAGGCGGAAAGCCGCAGACAACCGACACCTGACCACCGATGACCGCGACCAACGGGAGCCACATGAATCAACTCAACTGCCTCAGATGCAAACAGCCGATCGACGCGAGCGCCGATCAGTGTCCGCATTGCAGCGAGCGCGTGACCGCGTTCCAGCGGACGTATTCGACGCGTTTGCTCGACGGCAAGTACCAGATCATCGACCGTCTCGGCGTCGGCGGAATGGGCGAGATCTTCAAGGTCCGCCACATTCATCTCAACGAGCTGCGCGTGATCAAGATCATGCGTCCGAACGTCGCGCAGGACGATCAGGGGCTGCAGCGTTTCCTTCAGGAAGCGCGCACCTCCACGATGATCAAGCACAAGAACCTGGCCATGCTGTACGACTTCGCGCAGCTCGAAGACGGCTCGTACTACATGGTCTGGGAGTTTATCGACGGCACGAACATTCAGAAGTGGATTGCGTCGACCGGCGCGATGCCGCCGCGGCTCACGGTGGAGATCGCGATCCAGGCGCTGCACGGCCTCGATCACCTCCACTCCATGGGCCTCATCCATCGCGACATCTCGCCCGAGAACATCATGCTGTCGCAGGACCATCACGGAAAACTGCTCGTGAAGGTCATCGACTTCGGCATTGCCAAGCAGCTCGCCGAAGGGGACGGCGGCCAGGGTCTCACCCAGACCGGCATGTTCCTCGGCAAGCTGAAATACGCCTCGCCCGAGCAGGCGGGATTTCTGAAGGACGGGGAGTTTCTCGACGCGCGCAGCGATCTCTATTCGTTCGGCATCGTGCTGTACGAGATGCTCGCCGGCCGCACGCCGTTCCAGGCGACCAACCCGCACGGCTACATCCTCAAGCACGTCACCGAGAAGCCGGCGCCGATCGGCGAGCTGAATCCGGCGGTGAAAGTGCCGCCGCCACTCGAAGCGCTGATCATGAAATCGCTCGAGAAAAATCGCGATGCGCGCTTCGCCACGGCGGACGATTTCGCGACCGCGCTCGAGCGCATCCGCACCACCATTCCGCCGGACCAAAAGTACGGAGTCGGCGAGCGGATGGTCACGCTGTCCGGCGCGCAGACGCTCGCCGATCTCAAGCTCTCGTCGACCGGCAGCGGCCCGCAGATCACCGCCAGCGGCGCGCAGGCGACGCAGCAGACGATGGCCGGCGGCGGCACTCTGGCGGGCGGCACGCTCTCCGGCGGCACCGTGCCGGGAACGCGCGCCACCGGTCCGACCGGCACGCGCGTCGGGAGCGACGACGCGACGGTGATGGAGCGCAATCTCACCGTGTCGCCTCCCACCATCGGCAGCAATGACGCGACGGTGATGGAGCGCCTCGACGCGCGCGGCGCCGCACCGACCGCGGTCGAAGCAAAGATCGACTACAACGCTGGTGGCGCGCAGGCGGAGCCGACGGTGATCGAGCGGCAGATCGCGCCGCCGGCGAAGAAGAGCAGCATGCCGCTCATCGCCGCGGCCGCCGCGATCGTGATCGTCCTCGGCATCATCGCGGCCGTGATGATGCGCAAGCCTGCCGCGCCGGCCGTCACGACGGCCACTGCCGCTCCTGCAGGCTCGGAGCTGACGACCACCGCGCCGTCGCGGCCGATGACTCCCGGCCAGGGCGAGCTGCTGCTGTCGGCCGCGCCGTGGGGCGAGGTCGAGCGCATCGTCAGCAGAGGCGATCAGAAGGAAGTGCCGCTCGAGGTCAACGATCGCTCGACCCCCGCCCGCATCGAGCTCGCGCCGGGCGACTATCTCGTGACGCTGAGCGGTGAAACAGGAACCCAGACCATCGACGTTCAGATCGAGGCCGGCAAACGGACGCAGAAAAACGTTCGCATGCGCGACCTCAACTTCGACGAGCTCACTCAGGAAGTGACCAAACCATGACCCGCCGCACACTCGCAGTCGCACTGTTCGCCGTCGTTCTCGCCACCTCCGCGCACGCCTCGTGGTACGACGACTACGACGAAGGTCTGGCCGCCGTCCGCAAAGGCAGCTGGAGCGTGGTCGTGCAGAAGATGTCGGCTGCCATCAAAGGCAATCCGAAAGAGGGCGACCGTGTCCGGACGTACGGCATGGTCACCTCGAATTACCACCCCTACTACTACCGCGGCGTTGCGTATCTCAACACCGGCCGCTACGAAGAAGCGGTTGCTGATTTCGAGCGCACCAGCGGTCCCGGTCCCGAAAACCTCGGCTCGCTCGACGTCTTGATGGACCGGGCGAAGAAGCAGATCGCCGCCGCCGCGAACACCCCCGCGCCCGAGCCGCCGCCGGCCGCACGTCCCGCGGCCCCGGTCGTGACGCAGCCCGCGCCGACGCCGGCACCCGCGACTCCAGCGGCGCCGCAGATCGATCCCGGCCTGCGCCAGCGCGCCGGCGCCGCGATCGCGGCCGCACGCCAGAAACTGCAGGCCGCGCAGCAGCGCCGCGCGACTTCGTCGCCGCAGTACGCGCAGGCGATGTCGACGCTCACGAACGCGGTCACCGCGAACACCTCCGCGCGCAGCAACGACGACCTCAACAACGTCATCACTCTCGCCGACGGCGCGGCCGATCTCGCCGACCTGGCCATGCCTCCGGCGGCCGCCCCTGCATCGGCGCCGGCGCTCGCGACCACGACGCCGTCGCCGCTCGTTCCGGTCGTGCCGAAGCCGAGCGCCGCGACGGGCGCGGTGATGGACGAGCATGCGGACGAAGTGCGCCGCGCGCTCGAGTTTTACTTCGCGGGCGAGTTCGAAGAGGCGACGCAGCGCTTTCAGGCGCTGACGCGGAAGATGCCGACGAACGGCTGGATCCACGCGTTCCTCGGCGCGTCGCAGTATTCGCAGTACGCGTTCGAAGCGGATGAGAGTTTCCGCAGCGCCGCGCTCGATTCGTTCCGCCGCGCCAAGCAGTTGCGCTCGTGGAAAGAAGGGCTGCCGCCGAAGTACTTCTCGAAGCGCATCCGTCAGGTCTTCAGCGACACGAAGGGCTGACGAGCAAAAAGAAAGCGGCGGGCGTTTCCGCCCGCCGCATCACACATCCATCAACCTGCTGCTTCAGCTGTTGCTCGAGGACGAGCCGCCGCCGTTGCTGCCGCCTTCGTTTTCAGAGCCGCCGAGAGCCGGAACGGCCTCGCGCACTTTGTCGACGACATTGCTGGCCGCGCTGCTGATCGCCGCGGCCGCGCGACGCGCTGCCGGACGAACCGCTGCTGCTGCCGCGCCGACCGCGGCGCCAACTGCGCCTGCCGCGACGGTACGGCCGGTCGACGACCTGCCGCTGCTGCGCTTCGAGCTGGCCGAGCTGCGGCCTTTGGATCCGCCGCTGCTCTTGCGTGCTCCGCCAGAACCCGAGCGGCTGCCGGAGCTCTTGCTGCTGCTGCCGCTGCTCTTGCGCGAGCCGGAGCTCGAGCCGCTCTTGCGACCGCCGCCCGAAGAAGCCTTGCCGCCTTTACGACCGGCTGCTGCGCGCTTCGCGGACGTTGACGACGATTTCGAGGACGACGACTTCGAGCTGCCGCCCGAACGGCCTTTGCTGCTGCCGCCCTTGCTGCCACCGCTCTTGCTGCCGCCGCCCGAAGAAGCCTTGCCGCCTTTGCGACCGGCTGCTGCGCGCTTTGCGGAGGTCGACGACTTCGAGCTGCTGCCCGAAGACGAACGGCCCTTGCTGCTGCCGCCTTTGCTGCCGCCGCTCTTGCTGCCGCCGCCCGACGAAGCCTTGCCGCCCTTGCGACCGGCCGCCGCACGCTTCGCGGAGGTCGAGCTCTTGGACGAAGACTTCGAGGAGGACTTCGACGAGGAAGACGACGACTTGGAGGATTTAGACGACTTCGAAGAAGCCGACGACTTTTTGGCGCCGCCGCTCTTGCTCGACGCGCCGCCCTTCTTCGCGCCTTTCGACGCGCTCTTCTTGGATGCTGCCATGGTTGTTTCTCCTATTCAGAAAGGTTTCGGTGGGGAGCCGTACTTTTCTCGATCAGAGAACCTGGCGCAGTGCAACCCGGTGTACGAGTTGCACAAAAAACAATGTAGACGAACATGCGCCGATTGTCACGTGGAGCACTGATGCTGCGGATCGCACTTCCATTCGCGATCGCACTTTCCATCGCGCTGGAAGCACTCGCGATCCACATTTTCATGCTCGATCGGCGCATTGCGCGCGAGCTCACGAACCAGAACTGGCGCGTGCCGACGCGCATCGTGTCGCATGCAGGAGGACGTACGCGCGAGCTCGCCCGCGTGTACGGAACGGACTGGCGTCCGACGCCGCCGGTGCTGCTCGATCAACTTCCTCCGCACGTCGCCGAAGCGTTCATCGCCGCGGAGGACGTTCGCTTCCGCCGCCATGTCGGCGTCGATCCGATCGGCATTCTTCGCGCTGCATTCACCAACGTTCGCGCGGGCGGCATCGCGCAGGGCGGCAGCACGATTCCGCAGCAGATCGTGAAGCAGCGCTACCTCACGAATCAGCGCACGTGGCGGCGCAAGATCGTCGAAGGGGTGCTCGCGGTCGTGCTCGACGCGCGCCTTTCCAAGGACGAGATCCTCGAGCTTTACCTCAACGACGTCTATCTCGGCCATCACGCCGGCAGCGCGATTCTCGGCGTTGACGAAGCGGCGCGGCTTTACTTCGACAAAAGTCCCCGTTCGCTGCGGCTCGACGAGGCAGCGCTGATCGCGGCCACCATTCGCGCGCCGAATCGCGACAATCCGCGCAAGCGTCCCGACCTCGCGCGCTCGCGTCGCGACGCGATCCTCGCGGTGATGCGCGAGCGCAAGTGGATCGACGAGCGCGCGTATGAATCCGCAAAGAATCGCGCCGTCGACGTCTCGCGCGGCTCGCTGCCGCCGCGGCTGCATCCGTACTACATGCGTGCGCTCCGCGCGGAGGTCGTCAACGAAGTCGGCTTGCGACCCGTCATCGCGAGCGGCCTCACCGTCGTCTGCGAAATGGATCGGGACGCGCAGCGCGCCGCCGAGCAGGCCGCGAGCCGCGGCGCCGCGCGACTCGAATCGCGCTATCGCTGGATTCGCGATCAGTCGCGCGAGGATCCGCTGCAGGTCGCGATTCTCTCGATCGATCCGCGCACCGGCGGCATTCGCGCGCTCGTCGGCGGCACGAGCTTCCGCCGCTCGCCGTTCGATCACACGTCGCAGATGCGGCGGCAGCCCGGCTCCGCGTTCAAACCATTTGCGTATCTCGCCGCGATCAAGTCGAAGAAAGCGACCGCCGCGTCGCTGCTGCTCGATGCGCCGTTGAAGGTCGAACTGAGCGGCAATGAAGTGTGGGAGCCGCAGAACTACGACGAGAACTATCGCGGACGGGTGACGCTGCGCGAAGCGTGTGAGCGCTCGCTCAACGTCCCCACCATCCGGCTCACACGCGACGTGGTCGGCCTGCGCCGCGTGGCGCGCACCGCGGAAGACATGGGCCTTCACGATATCGAGGCGATCCCCGCGATGTCGCTCGGTGTGGGCGAGGTGACGATGCGCGAGCTCACCGCCGCGTACACGGTCTTCCCGAATCTCGGTGAGCGCGTCGAGCCGTTTCTGCTGCGCGCGGTCAGCGATCGCAACGGCAAGAAGCTCTTCGAGCGCGAGATCAAGAAGAAGCGCGTCATCGATGCGGACGCGACGTACGTGATGCACACGCTGTTGCGCGGTGTGGTCCGCCGCGGCACCGCCACCGCGCTGAAGCGCTACGGCCTCGGCTACGTGGCCGGCAAGACCGGCACGACCAACGATTACCGCGATGCGTGGTTCGTCGGGTACACCGCCGACATGGTCACGTCGGTCTGGGTCGGCTTCGATCGCGGTGCGCCGCTGCGCCTCTCGTCGTCCGAGGCCGCGCTGCCGGTGTGGGGCGCGTACATGCGCGAGATCCCGCACGATGCCGCGAATCCCGAGGCGCCGAGCGGCGTGACCTTTCGCGCCATCGATCCCGAGTCCGGCATGCTGTGGCGTGAAGGCTGTCCCGGTCCGATCCGCGAAGTCTTTCTCGACGGAACCGCGCCGACGCGCCACTGCCCGACCGGAATCATGGGCCGCATCGTCCGCCGCGTGCTCTTCGATGAGGATCATTTCGACGAGCCCGCCGCCATCACGTTTGACAAGTTCCGCCGCTGGGCCGGCGAAGTCGATCGCAACCGACAAGGCATGGAGAGCGCGCTCGATAAGTTGCGGAGAATCTTTGATTGATACGGATGAATGAAGAACGCAGAACGCAGAATGAAGAATTGAGAAATGACCCGCGCCGACAGTCTTTCTAAATTCTTCATTCTGCGTTCGGCGTTCTTCATTCATCTGCCGTCCCCATCCGCGAGACGAGAACGCGAATTGACTTCGCCTCCCTCTCGTCCTACTGTTTCGTTTCGCTGGAGTGATTTGGGGTAGCTTGCAACCAGCTTAAAAAAAGCTAAAGAGCCACGCGGTAACTTCCAACTTCGACATTGACGCTGCCCCACGTCATTCGACGTGGGGCATTTCTATTTATGGACTTCATCCAGGCAGTTGCGGACGAACACGTCTACCTCTTCGACGGGGCGATGGGGACGATGCTCTATTCAAAGGGCGTCTTCATCAACAAGTGCTACGACGAGCTGAATGTGCGCAATCCCGAGATCGTGCTCGAGGTGCACCGGCAGTACGTCAAGGCAGGCGCCGAGATCCTCGAAACGAATACGTACGGTGCGAATCGCGTGAAGCTGCGCGGCTTCGGCATCGAGGACGAGCTGCGCGACATCAACCTGCGCGCTGCCGAACTTGCACGCACCGCCGCCGGCGACGGCGTTTACGTCGCTGGTGCGATGGGACCGCTCGGCATTCGCATCGAGCCGTACGGACCGACCGGGCTCGAAGAAGCGCGCGAATTTTTTCGCGAACAGGCTGACGCGCTGAATGCCGCCGGCGTCGACCTTTTCGTCTGCGAGACCTTCGCGAATGTCTCGGAGATGGAGCAGGCCATCGCCGCGATTCGCGACGTCTGCTCGCTGCCGATCGTCGCGCAGATGACCATCGGCGTCGACGGCCGGACGATCTTCGGCGACACACCGAAGACGATCGCGCAGCGGCTCGACCGCGCCGGCGCCGACGTCATCGGCCTCAATTGCGCCGTCGGTCCCGACCTGATGCTCGACGCGATCGAAGAGATGGCCGGCGTCACCGCGAAGAAGATCTCGTGTCAGCCGAACGCCGGTCTGCCGCGCGACGTCAACGGCCGCCAGATGTACATGGCCTCGCCCGATTACTTCGCCAAGTACGCGAAGCGCCTCATCCACAAGGGCGTGAAGTTCATCGGCGGCTGCTGCGGCACGACGCCGGAGCACATCAAGATGATGGCCGACGCGGTGCGCCCGCTTTCGCCGCGCCGCACGTTCGTGATCTCGGAAGCGAACGGCAACGGCGACAAGCCGGCGGGCGTCGAGCCTTCAGCGATGGCGGCGCGCTCGAACTGGGGCCGCAAGATCGCGAACGGCGAGTTCGTCACCACGATCGAGATCGTCCCGCCGAAAGGGGCGAATCCCGAGTCGCTCGTGAAGAACGTGCACGCCATCAAGTCGGCCGGCGTCGACGCGGTGAACGTGCCGGACGGCCCGCGCGCACAGAACCGCATGGGCGCGATCGCGGTCGCGGTGCTGCTGCAGCAGCGCGCCGGAATCGAAACGGTCCTCCACTACTGCTGCCGCGATCGGAATCTCCTCGGCATGCACTCGGACCTCCTCGGCTGCGCCGCGCTCGGCGTGCGCAACCTGCTGATCATCACCGGCGATCCTCCCAAAATGGGACCGTACCCCGAGGCCACCGCGGTGTTCGATATCGACTCGATTGGACTCACCAACATGGTGAATCTGATGAATCGCGGTCTCGATCTCGGCGGCAACCCGTTCGGCGATCCGACCTGCTTCACGATCGGAGTCGGAGTGAATCCGGGACATCTCGATCTCGAATACGAGCTGCGCCGCCTCGACTGGAAAGTGAAGGCCGGCGCCGAGTACGCGATCACGCAGCCGGTGTTCGACCCGCGTCAGCTCGAGGTGTTCCTCGATCGCATCACCGACATGAAGCTGCCGATCGTCGCCGGCATCTGGCCGCTGCTGTCGTATCGCAACGCGCAGTTCATGAACAACGAAGTGCCGGGCGTCTCGGTGCCGGACGACGTGATGGAGCGCATGCGCATCGCCAGCGAGAAGAGCAAAGAGCACGCGCTGCACGAAGGTGTGGCCATCGCGCGCGAAACGCTCCAGCGCGTCCGCGACCGCGTGGCCGGCGTGCAGGTCAGCGCCCCGCTCGGCCGCATCGATCTCGCGCTGCAGGTGTTCGAAGGAATCGTCTGAAAACGTAGACGCGGAACGGAGCATTGCCTTCGTTCTGCGTTCTACGTTCGCTTCACCACCGCAATCGACACGTCGTCATCCGGCGGCAGGTTGCCCATGAACATCTGCCACTCGCCGACGAGCGTATCGACGAGCGACGCGGCGCTCGCCTCCGGATGCCAGCCGGCGATGACCTCGATGTACTCGTCGCCGAACTCGTGCTCGCGCGCGTTGCGCGCTTCGCTGAGGCCGTCGCTGTGCAGGAGCAGGCGCTCGCCTGATTCGAGCTGGCCGCTCACGATCTCCCACGTCAGGCCAGCTTTTACGCCGAGGGGATAGGCGCCGCGGCCGATGTGCTCCGCGACCTTTCCGTTCGCGCCAATCTTCAGCATCGGCGGGTGACCGGCGACAGTGGCGACATACGAGCCGTCCGGCGCCAGCAGCAGATAGACAGCGGAGAAAAACGAGCGCGAGCCGCCGGTGCGGCAGAGGATGCGATTCAGCGAGCCGACGATCGACGGTGGTGACGGATCGACTTCGAGCTGCGTGCGGAAGGCCGCGTGCGCGACCGCCATCACCAGGCCGGCGGCCATGCCGTGGCCCGACGCGTCGCCGAACAGCACCGCCATCCGCCCGTCCGGCAGCGGGACGAAGTCGTAGATGTCGCCGCCGACCGTGTTCGCGATGCGGTTGAATGCAGCGATCTCCCACTGCTCGCTCCGCGGCATCGCCTTCGGAATGAGGCTCGCCTGGAGATCGCGCGCGAGCTGCAGCTCGTCGCGGAACTTCAGTTTGTCGATCAGCTCCATCGCAAGCAGCAGCGTCATGACGATGAACGTCGCGGCGATCTCGACGAACAGCGCCAGGTCTGCCTTGGTGTTGCGGAAGATCGCGGCGAGACAGAAGAAGAAGGCGAGGAACGAAAGCGCGAAGAGGATGCGCCGGTGCGGCGCGAGCTTTTTCGCGAGGCCGTAGAAGATCGCGCTGACGGTCCTGATCCATCGTTTGAAGCGGCGCGGCTCCCGCTCGATCGACGCGCGATGCTCGGCGATGAGCATCTTCTTCGTCTCCGGCCATTCGAGCGAGTACAGGTTCGCGACGTCGTCCGACTTCAGTGACGCAAAGGTATTTCGGCCGAGGTCGAGCCAGTCGCGCAGGCGAGCCACGGCTGGATTGTACGGAGAACGGAGCGGCGAGTTCCGAACGGCGGTTTTCCGGTGTGAATGAGATCCGAGCGACCGCTACACTGTCGTCATGCTCCGACTGCTCGCTGTGCTCCTTGCGGGATTGGTGTGCCTCGGCGCGCGCGCGCAGGAGCTGCCGTTCACGCACTTCGAGTCCGGCGGCCAGGCGATGCCGCTGCCGTCGGCGAGCGTGCAGAAGATCATTCAGGATCATCAGGGCTACATCTGGCTCGCGTTCTTTTCGACCGGCATCGCACGGTACGACGGCCGGACGATGGAGACCTACGGCGTCCCGGACGGGCTGGCCGATCCGACCGTGCGCGAGATCGTCGAAGACGAAACGCATCACCTGTGGGTCGCATCCGAGGCAGGGCTGGTCGTGTCGCAGAAACCGCTCGACCAGTACGCGCCGGGCGAGCGGGTGCGATTCGCGCCCGAGCTCGCGGGCGTGCACCTGACGCGCTCGCGCATGCGCCGCAACTGCGTCATTGCCGCGCGCGGCGGCGGCGTGTGGGTTGGGACGCAGAACAACGTCATTCGCTATGACACGCGCACCGCGCGGCAATATCCGATCGGCGGCGTGAGCGCGATGATGGTCCGGCGCGACGGCTCGCTGCTCATCGCGCGACTGAACGGAGAAGTGGTCACGTTCGGCGGCACGCTCGCGAAACGCGACACCGCCACGTCCGCGCTCGCCGAAACATCGAACGGAGAGCTGTGGGGCGGCGACACCGATGGCAGCGTCTGGCGTCTCGAGAACGGCACGCCGCGCGTGATCAGTCACGTCATGCGCGAGCGCGTCGTCGCGCTGCTTCCGACGCGCGATGGGCGGCACATCTGGGCGGCGAGTCTCGGCAGCGGCGCGGTGCGCATCGATCGCCGCGATTTCGCACAGCAGCTCCCGGTCACGCGTGCAAACGGTCTCCTCGGCGAGACGCTCTGGACGATGCTCGAGGATCGCGAGGGCAATCTCTGGTTCGGCCAGAACGGCGGCGCCTCACGCCTGCGTCGCGGCTACGGCGCGTTCGGCGCGTGGACCGAGCGGAGCGCACCGCCGCTGCCGGATGCGAGCACGTTCGCGGTGCTGCCGGAGTGGCGCGAGACGATGTGGATCACGACCGGCCGCGGCATCGCCGCGATCAAGGACGGCCGCGTCGAAACGCTCACCGTCGCGAACGGACTGCATTCGAATCAGGTCTACGCCGTCGCGCCCGACGCGAAAGGGCGGCTCTGGTTCGGCACCTCGAACGGCCTCAATGTTCTCGCACCGCCGGCGGCCGTTCCGCCCGCGATTACGACCGCCAGGCGCGCGCCGGTGACCGTGCACGGCACGCCG
>DASVRB010000136.1:0-1776 GCA_036388835.1 Thermoanaerobaculia bacterium
GTTTTCTTGCTCATGGCTGCGGGGTCGCTGAAGGCGCGAGCGGGATGACAGGCGGCGCAGGGCTCGGCGTCTCGGTGGGAATCTTTTCGCCTCGAACGGCGGCCGAGATCGCGGTGCGCAGCGCATTTTCATTCAGCGACGACGGCGGCACCGGCTGATTATTGATGAACAAGGTGGGCGTCCGATTCACGCCGAGTGAGGTGGCGCGGGCCTGATCGGAGCTGACGCGCGCGCGGACTTCCGGGCTGTCGAGGTCGCGTTCGAAGCGGCCGACGTCGACCCCGATTTCCTGCGCGTAGGTGACGAACGCGAGCCGCACGTCCTGCTCTTTGCTCCACGCGATCTGATTGCGGTAAAGCGCGTCGTGCATCTGCCAGAACTTGCCTTGCAACCCGGCGGCTTCGGCCGCGCGCGCTGCGTCCTCGGCGTGTTTATGCATCTGCAGCGGGAAGTTGCGGAAGAGCACGCGCACCTGCGACTCGAACTCTTTCTCGAGCTTGGCCAGCATCGGGGACATCGTCGCGCAGGGCGGACACTCGAAGTCTGCAAACTCTTCGATGGTCACGTTCGCGTTCGGGTTGCCGCGAATGTGGACGCCCTTCGTCTTGGTCTTCGGCTCGTCGTTATTCGCCGGCTGGCTCGTGGCCACGGGCGTGAGCTCGGCGACTTTCGCCCGGTAGAGCAAGGCGCCGCCGGCAACCGCAGCGACTGCGACCACCGCAATGAGGATGAACGGGAGCGAGCGCTTCATGGAGTGCGGCGACGATTCACGTCGCGGACGATGTCACACCGACCGGCAAACGTCCACGAGTAGCTGTCGGCTGCGGCGTTCTTCCCGCTAGCGTTCGGCAAGAGCCGGTCTAGCGCTTCGCGACGCGTTTTGATTTCGCGCGCGCGTTCGCGCTGCTGCCGGACCTCGAGCGCACCACACTCGCGTCGCCGCTGTTGATCGCGCCGTCTGCGTTCACGTCGGAACGGAAGTTCGTGGTCGCGGCGAGCTGGCCGGAGCGGCTCCGCGTCTGCTGCGAGTCGCCCGAGTTAACCGAGCCATCGCCGTTGGTGTCGCCAATGAGCAGCCGCATCGGGATGGTCACGTCGGCCGTGTTCAGGCCGTCGTTCACGCCTTGCAACGTGATCGTAATCAGCTGTGGAGACTGCGGGACGCCCGTCAGGTTCACGATAACGTCCTCGCCGTTCGGAGTGGCCGTCGCCGTGCCCGCCGAAGAGCTCGCGCCCGCGACCTGCACCGGTCCAAAGAACTTCACGACGACCGAGTAATTGCCCGCCGCCCCGCCGGTGCGGCATTCGATCCCTGTATTGCCGAACAACGGCAATGGAACATCGAATGCGCCCTGGTTGCCATGCGACTTGCGCGAGACGGCGCTCGCAGCGGTGACCGCGCCGATCTTGTAGATCGTGCCGCCGCGCGTTTCATCCGATTGCTGGGCGGCGGACGAACTGCCGCGCAACCCAACCAGCACGCTTCCGGTTTCAACGATCGGCCTGCCGCGCGTGGTGAGAATCGTGTTCAGCTTCGCTACGTCGAGGTCGACGCGGACGGTCTGGTTCGCTTGATCAATCGCGCCACCGTCCGCGATGCCCACGTTCGTGTAGGTGATCGCGCCGGCGCTGGTCCGAACCGCGGTGCCATAGCGATAGGTCGGTGCGCCTTGCGCGTCAGTCGTGACCGAGACGAAGAACTGATCGCCGCGATCCGAGATGCCGTAGGTGTTGTCGCCACTCGCGCTAAGCACGGCATCGGGCGCATTCGCGGTG
>DASVRB010000137.1:0-4893 GCA_036388835.1 Thermoanaerobaculia bacterium
CCGGAATGAGCCGCGACGGCGGCGGAGGGGGTGCCGGCGCCGCGGAAGCGGGCATGTCGAGCTCGAGCTCCAGCGGCGCGGATGCATCGAGGTCGAGCGAAAACTCGGAAGCGTCGTCTGACGCGTCGAACGCCGGTGTCGGCTCTTCGATCTCCATCGCCGGCAATCCCGGCGAGGTGCGTCCGCGCGGCGGCAGCGTGTCGAGGCCGCCCATCTGCGAGCGGACGAACTGCAGTTTGGTGCGGTGCTGCGCGTTCTGCGGCTCGCGCGCGATCAGCTTGTCGAGCACTTTCGACGCGTCGTCGAACCGCATGTGCGCGATGTGCGCCTCGGCGAGGCTGTTCATCGACGCGAGGATGTTCGTCTCTTCATTGAGCCGCGAGTAGACGGCCACGAGACGCTCGAGCGTCGGCGCGTGACCGGGCTCGGTGCGGATGATGCGATTCAGCAGCTCGAGCGCCGTGCCGCGCTCGCCGCGCGACAGCGCCTTCTCGACGCTCGGCCCCACCATCTCCAGCGCGCGATCGAGATTGTTCTGCTTGAGATAGAGCTCGGCCAGCGACTCGCGCGCGGTGGTCTCGTTCGGATCGGCAGCGATCGCGCGTTCGAGCGTCGCGAGCGCGCCGGCCGTGTCGCCGCGGCCGAGTTGGATCCGGCCCAGCATGCCGAGGAGGCGGGGGTTTTCGGCGTTCGTCTCGAGCGCGGTTTCGACGATCTGACGCGCGTTGTCGAAATCTTTCGCCTCGAGCAGCGAGGTGACGAGCGAGTCGACCAGCTCCGTGTTACGCGGATCGATCTTCAGCGCCTTGCGGAAGACCTGCTGCGCCTCGTCGAGCATGCCGCGTTTGAGCAGCATCCGTCCGACGCGGTCGTACTCCTTCAGCGCCTCGGCGGTCTGATTGTTCTGCGAATAGAGGTCGGCGAGCTTGACGTGGACGTTGATCGACTGCGGGTCGAGCTCGGAGATCTTGCGGTAGATGGCGAGCGCGTTTCCGGGATCACCGTGCTTGATGTAGTAGTCGGCGAGAACCTGGTACTGGCTCTTCGCCTCCATCGCAAGACCCTGTTTCGCGTAGAGGTCGGCGAGCTTCGCGTAGATGTCGAGCTGCGACGGATCGAGCTTGTTGATCTTCTTGTAGATCGCAATCGCTTTGAGGAAGAAGCCATCTTTCGAGTAATGGCTCGCGATCTTCGAGAAGACCTTCACCGCCTCATCGTTGCGATTGACGCGGACCCACAGGTCCCCGATCCGATTGAGGGTATTGACGTCGTTCGGGTTGTCTTCGAGGAGCCGCTCGTACTCCCTGATCGCCGGCTCGATCTTGCCTTTGGCGACCAGCTTTTCCGCGCTGGCGATGACTTTATCGCGTTGAACCGCCATCTTCCTCGCTGGCGCCGAAAAGCAGTCTCGGCTCCTCCACCCCTTCGAAAGACATTCGATGTATCGGGCTCGGCCCGTACATCTTCAGCGCTGCCTGGTGTGATTCGGTTGCGTATCCCCGGTTGTGCTTGAAATCGTAAACGGGGTAACGCTCATGATACGACTCCATCAACAGATCGCGATAGACCTTCGCGACGATCGAGGCCGCGGCGATCGAAACGCTGCGCCGATCGCCTTTGATCAGCGGAATCTGCGGCATCTCCAGCGTCTCGAGCGTGACCGCGTCGAGCAGCAGCACATCGGGGCGAATCGGGAGATCCTCGACCGCGTGCAGCATCGCGAGCTTGCTGGCCCGCAGGATGTTGATGCGGTCGATGGTCCATGACTCGACGACGCCGATTGCGACCGCGCGTGCGCACGACAGGATCAGCCGGCAGACCGCGACGCGATCTTCGGCTTCCAGGATGAGCTTCGAGTCTTTGACGCCGAACAGCGTCGGCTCGCAATCGAGGATGACCGCGGCCGCGACGACCGGGCCGGCCAGGCAGCCGCGCCCGACTTCGTCCGTTCCGGCGACGCAGCGAAAACCAGAATCGCGGAGCCTGCGCTCGATCGCCGACATCTCGGCGACGCGCGCGAGCTCCGCGAAAAGGGAATCGTGGAGACGGTCGTCGGGCGTCCGGTTCACGCGGGCGCTTTTCGTCGCACTTCGCGATTTTCCGGCGGTAGGTCGGTTGGTTGTGGAGGCTTGCGGGATCGATCGGACCATGAGGGACCCGATGCGAATCGTCACCGGGTAGCGGCATGATACGGCGCTAGGCCGGTCAGCGGAACAGGGCGCGGCGTTACCGGCCGCCGTTCTTCTGCGCGGCGGGCGGTTTCAGGTACGGTGCGACGTTCGCCGCGATCGCCCGGAATTCATCGTCGGTCAGCGGCAGCTTCAGAAAGGCGTCAAGTGACTCTTTTGGAGGTCCGTCCGACGCATAGAGAATTCGTTTTACGCCGATGCGGCGAATCCCAGCCACGATCGCCGCGGTGTCTTCCGGTTTTCCGTTGAATCCAAAGCCTGAAATATCGAAGAAAAGATTTTTTGCGACCGGGTCGTTGGTCGCCACGGCGTCGGCGTACACCTTCAGTGCCGACGGCGCGAAGGTTTCGCCACCCCAGAGGTGGGCGATCTGCACGGTGACGTCCGGAGCCGCGGCCACGATCTGACGCAGGAAGACTTCCGCGTCCTCCCGGCCGTAGTCGTTGCTCGAACGAACGTGCGCGATGATCGGCATCCGGTGTTTGTTGGCTGCCTCCATCACCCGCACGGCTTTCGCGACGTCCATCGGGCTCCGGTAGTTGATCTGCGCGGCGTTGAAGTGCAGCTTGATGCCGGTGAAGCGGTGCGACGCGGCGCAGCGCTCCAGTTCCGCGAGAGCGTAGTCGCGCAACGGATTGAAGCTGCAGAACGCAACGAGCCGCTCCGGGAACTGCGACACCTGCTGCGCCGTCCAGTCATTCTCGGCGCGCACTGCGTCGTATTCGCCCGCAGCCGCTTCGGGGGTGAGCGCGAAGTAGTACGCATCGGAGAGCACAACGCCGCGGCGAATACCCGCTTCGTCCAAACGGCGGATCAGGTCGACCGCGGTGAATGGCGGATCGACTGCCGGTCCGGGCAGAATTTGCGTTTCTGAGGCGATCTGCCACGTTCCCGCCTCCGCTTGGCGCAGTTCGAGGTGAAAGAACGCAAAGGGGGTGTTCGCCGGGATTTTGTCCGCGAGGACGCCGGTGATGTGAGCTGCCGGCCCTTCCGCCCTGTAGCTCATTGGCTTGAGCTCATACGGGCCCGAGTAGCCGGTCTCGAGAAACGCCGCGATGGCCGCCGGGCCCTTGATCCAGCCGCGCTGCAGGATGTTCAGGAAGAACGTGCTGTCGCTCGTGTAGAGCGGAGCCAGCCCCGCGGCCTTGTCCCAGTGATTCCCTCGACGGTCGAGCAACGACTGCACGGCGGGCGGGACTGGGACGGAAATCAGTTTCGAGGTCGCACCGGCAGGGCTCAGCAGGTGGAGATGATGATCAACGCTCGGAACGAGCGTCGCACCCGCGCGAACCGCTCCTGCACTCGTGCCGACCGGGTTACCTGCAAAGGCGGCGACGCAAAATACAAGCGCCGCCGCAAGGGCGGCGGCGCTCACAGCGCGGCGCAACGATCGGATTCCTGCCATCGGCGGCGGCGAACGCCGTTCGCTTAACGCGGGCGCTTTTCTTCGATACGCGCCGCTTTGCCGCGCAGCTCGCGGAGGTAGTACAGCTTCGCGCGCCGCACGCGGCCGTGACGCTCGACCTCGATCTTGTCGATCGTCGGCGAGTGCAGCGGGAACATGCGCTCGACGCCGATGCCGCCCGAGACCTTGCGCACCGTGAACATCTGGCGCGTGCCGCCACCCTTGCGGGAGATCACGACGCCCTGGAAGATCTGGATGCGCTCTTTGTCGCCTTCCTTGACCTTCACGTGAACCTTGATGGTGTCGCCCGGGTTGAACGCCGGGATGTCGGTCCGCTTCATCTCCGCGGCTTCGACGAGTTTCATGATTTCTGGCATGACTGGATACTCCGTGTTTTCTGAAAAGCGGGTCAGTATAGATGTTGTGGTTGCGGGTTGCCAGATCCTTGTGCGGATCGCGGTGCGGATCGCTCGTCAGCAACGTTGCACACAAAAAGCTGGCAACCGGCAACAACGCGAGGCGGGGGCTAGAACTCGGTCAGTCTCCGGAGAATTTCCCGCGCCTCCGGATCGAGCTCGGCGGTCTCGAGGAGGTCGGGACGTTTCGCCAGCGTGGCCCGCAACGCCTGCTCTTTCCTCCACTTCCGGATCTTTTCGTGATGTCCGGAGAGGAGGATGTCGGGCACCCGCCGGCCGCGCAGCTCCTCGGGACGGGTGTAGTGCGGGTAGTCGAGCAACCCCTTGAAGAACGAGTCTTCCTCGACCGAGCCGCTGTTGCCGACGACGCCCGGGATCAGCCTCCCCATCGCATCCGCCATCAGCATTGCCGGCAGCTCGCCGCCAGCCACGACAAAGTCGCCGATCGAGATCTCGTCCGGCTGCAGCGCCTCGTGCACGCGATGATCGAAACCCTCGTAGCGGCCGCAGAGAAAGACGACGTGCGCTTTCTCCATCAGCTCGCGCGCGACGCGCTGATCGAAGCGCCGCCCCTGCGGCGAGGTCATGACCAGATGGCCGCCCTCGATTGCTTCGACCGCGCGGAACACCGGCTCGCCAAGCATCACCATTCCGGGTCCGCCGCCGTACGCCTCGTCGTCCGTGGAGCGATGACGGTCGGTGGCGTAGTCGCGCAGGTCGTGCACGCGCATGTCGAGCAATCCCTGTTTCACGCCGCGCGCAATTACCCCCTCGGCCAGAAAGGCCTCGAACATGCGGGGGAAAATCGTGACGAAGTCGATGCGCATCGCAGGTGGTCAGTCTCTGGTGCTGATGAGTGTCATCCCGCGCCTGCGGCGCGGGA
>DASVRB010000138.1:0-9150 GCA_036388835.1 Thermoanaerobaculia bacterium
CCCGCCGAACAATCGATAGGTCGGCGGGCTAAAGCCCGCCGCTCCACCAGATTCGCCTACGCTAACTTCGCTTCCAACTCCGCCCATCTCGCGTACAGCCGCTCCACCTCGGCCTGCGCCGCGCTGAGCTCCGCGTATCGCTGCTGCAACGCGTTCGCATCGGCAGCAATCGACGGATCCTCGGCGCGTTTTTTCGCGAGCTCCAGTCGCTCTTCCGCGGCCATCACGTTCGACTCCATCGCGTCGAACTCGCGCTGTTCCATGTAGCCGAGGCGTTTTGCTTTCGCGGCCGGCGCGCGCGGAGGTTCGGCAACCGCAGCTTTTTCGCGCAGGGGACGCTCATCGCGTGCGCTCTCCCATTGCGCGAGATCGGCGTAGTACTGCGTGCCGCCCTTTCCATCGAGCGCGAGGATGTGCGTCGCGACGCGATCGAGCATGTAGCGATCGTGCGTCACGAGCACGAGCGCGCCCGGGAAATCGAGCAGCGATTCTTCGAGCACGTCGAGCGTCGGGATGTCGAGATCGTTCGTCGGCTCGTCCATGACCAGCAGATCCGCCGGCTGCAGCATCAGGCGCGCGAGCACGATGCGCGCTTTCTCGCCGCCCGACAGACGCGACACCGCGGTCTCGAGCTGCTCGCTGCGAAACAGAAATCGCTTCGCCCACGACACGACGTGAATGGCGCGATCGCGATAGACCACGCTGTCGCCTTCCGGCGCGAGCGCGCGTTTGAGCGTCATGTTCGGATCGAGCGACTGGCGGTTCTGTTCGAAGTAAACGACGCGCAATCCCTCCGCGCGCTCGATCTCGCCCGCGTCCGGCTGCAGCTCGCCGATCAGCATCCGCAGCAGCGTCGTCTTCCCCGAACCGTTCGGCCCGAGGATGCCGAGGCGCATGCCGGGCGTGAGCAGGACATCGAGATTGTCGACGATCGACTTCTCCCCCATCCGCTTGCGCAGCCCGCGCGCGGCCCAGAGCCGTTTGGTCTTGCGATGCGACGCGGTGAAATCGATGTCCGCGTTGAACGTCATCGCGCGATCGCGGCCCGCTGCCTGTTCTTCGATCAGACGCTCCGCGTTCTGAATGCGCGCCTTCGCTTTGGTCGTGCGCGCCTTCGCGCCGCGGCGCAGCCACTCGACCTCGCGGCGCACGAGATTCGCGAGCGACTCCTGGTACGCGGCCTCGTTCGCCAGCACCTCATCGCGCTTCTCGAGGAGATCGCTGTACGTGCCGGTGGTCTGCAGCAATCCCCCCGGATACGCGCGATTCAATTCGAGCATCCGTTTGGCGGTGTTCTCGAGAAAGTAGCGATCATGACTGACGACCACGAACGCTTCCGGCTCCGTTTTCAGCAAACCCTCGAGCCAGAGGATCGCCTCGACGTCGAGATGGTTGGTCGGCTCGTCGAGCAGCAGGATGTCGGGCTCGCGTGCAAGCTCGCGCGCGATAGCCAGACGCTTCCGCCAGCCGCCCGAAAGCGTCTCGCTGCGCTGCTCGCTGTCGAGAAAACCCGCCTTGCCAAGGGCGATCGTGACGCGCGCGAACTTCTCGTGCTCGTCGAGCGTGTGATCGTCCTCCAGCGCTTCGAGCAGAACCTCCTCGATGGTCTTCCCCGGCGCGAACACCGGATCCTGCGGCACGTACCCGACCCGCACACCCTTGCGTAACGCACGCGTCCCCGAGTCCGCCTCGTCCGTCCCCGCGATGATCTTGAGCAACGTCGATTTCCCCGACCCGTTCGGTCCCACCAACCCAACGTGATCCCCCTCGGACACAGAAAACGAAAGCCCCTCGAACAACGGCCGCGAGGTGTAAGACTTGGTCAGCGATTCACAGGAAAGAAGAACGGACATGGTTGGCGGGCGGAGGATACCGCGCGCGGGTTCCTCGGTGCGTCGGGGGCTGGTGCCTCGGTTCCTCGGTTCCTCGGTGCCTCGGGTTGCTAGTTCCCCGGAGTTCCTCGGAGTTCCTCGGAGTTCGGAGTTCCTGGGCGTCCGGGGGGCTGATGCGCGCCGCTTTTTCTTATGTCATCCCGAGCGTAGCGAGGGACCTGGGCGGGTGGCGCGCGACACTCCTCCCCTCCCGCCCAGGTCCCTCGACGACGCTCGGGATGACAGAGAGAGAGTGTGTGTATGACACTCCGAGGAACTCCGAGGAACTCCGAGGGACTCCGAGGAACCGAGGAACCCGAGGAACTCCGAGGAACTCCGAGGAACTAAAAAAAGCGAACGAACCCCCATCACCCCGTGTTCTATCGATCATGAAGAACTCCTGGACCGGTGGCGAGGCCACCTGCCTCTCGGAGCCCGCCGAGGAGAATCTGGCCGTGGCGGTGCACCGGTCGGAGCCTGGGGCGCTCGAGCGGCTCATCGACCGCTTCGAGCCGGCGCTATACGGCTACGCGTACGGCATTTTGCAGAACACGTTCGACGCGCAGGAAGTCGTGCAGGACGCGATTCTGCGCGCGCATCGTGCGCTCACGCGTCAGTACGACGAGGCGCGATGTGCGGCGCTGGCGTTGCGGCCGTGGTTGTTCAAAACCGTCCGCAACCTCTGCCTCAACAAACGCCGTTCGAAAACACGTGCGCTCGAACAGCCGCTCGAGACCTTCGATGACGGACGCGTCGGACCTTTCGTGCGCGAGCACGGGTCCGACCTCGAGCGGAAACAAGACGCCGAGATGTTGCGGCTCGCGATGTCGGCGTTGCCGGTCGACGCGCGCGAATTGATCGTCCTTCGATTCATGGAAGAGATGTCGTATGCCGACATCGCGAAGACCGTCGGGACCTCCGAGGCCTCGCTGCGAGGGAAAGTCTTCCGCTCGCTCAAGCTCCTGAGAGATGCGTTGGAAAAGAAAGGTGTGGCCCATGCGGTGTAGATCCGTTCTCACCAGAGTCGACGCGCTGCGCACCGGCGAACTGCCGCCGGACGAGCAGGCCGAAGTGCACGACCATCTGCAGACCTGCACGAGCTGCGACGAATCGCTCGGCGACGTCAACGCGCTCGCTGCCGGCGTCAAAGCGCTCATCGCCGTGCCGCCGCGCTCGTGCAAAGACGCGGTGTGCGATGCGTATGAATTGATCGGCGACGTGTGGGTTGCGTTCACCTCGAACGGCCTCCGCCTCATTCAGCGCGGCGGCACGCTCGACGAACTGCGGACCGCGTACAGCGAGCGTTACTGCCGGACGCTCAAGCCCGGCACGCTGCCCGAGGCGTTGCGCAAACAGGTCGATGCGGCGCTTGCCGGTGCAGGCGTCGACAAGCCGCGCGTCGACTGGAGCGACGAGCTCACGCCGCTCGAGCGCGACGTGCTCGCGCTCCTTCCGCGCATCCCGCGCGGCGAAGTGCGCACGTACGAATGGGTCGCACGACAGGTCGGCCGCCCGCGTGCCGTACGCGCCGTCGGCACCATCCTTGCGCGCAACGCCCTGCCGCTGGTCGTGCCGTGTCACCGCGTCGTCCCGACCGCCGGCGGCGTCGGCAACTACGCATTCGGCAGTGCGATGAAACGCGAATTGCTGCAGCGTGAAGGGGTCGACGTCGACGCGCTCGAGAGCCTCGCCAAGAAAGGCGTGCGCTACGTCGGCTCGCGCACCACCAAGATCGTCTGCTTCCCCACCTGCAAAGACGCAAAACGGATCCGGGAGGAAAACCGCGTCCCTTTTCGCGCCGCGGAACAGGCGACGGAGAAAGGATTCAGACCATGCCTTCGCTGCATGCCGTTCGCGGCCTGAACGACGAGTTCCTCGGAGTTCCTCGGAGTTCCTCGGGTTCCTCGGAGGAACGCGCGATTGCGGTCATCGATGCGATCTCGCGTCCCGCGCGGATGTTCACCGGCGACTTTTACTTTACGCATCGAGTCGGCGACCGCATGTGGCTCGCCCTCGGCGACGTCGCGGGCAAAGGACTGCCGGCCGCGGTGGTGATGGCGATGATTCAGGAAGAGCTCGAAGCGCGCTTCACGTCATGCGCCGAAGAGCTGTGCGATCCGGCGGAGACGATGCAGCGCCTGCACGATTTCCTGCTGCCGCTCATGCCGCAGAACCGCTTCGCCACCGCCGTCATCGCGCACCTCGACACGAACGGCGTGCTCACGCTCGCGAACGGCGGACACTGCCCGCCGCTGCTCGTGCGCGCCGACGGCACGATCGAAGAGCTCGCGTCGACGGGCCCAATCGTCGGCCTCCTCCGGCGCGCAGAATGGCGCTCCATCACCACCACTCTCGATGACGGCGACACACTCATCCTCTACAGCGACGGCATCACCGAAGCCACACGCGGCGAGGAAGAGCTGGGAGTGCGCGGCCTGCGGCAGATCGTCCGCACCGCCCGCACCTCGCGCGAGATCCTCGAAGCGCTCGCGCCGTACGAGCATGCAGACGACACGACGGTGGTGGTGGTGCGGCGCACGTGACCTGGCGTGCGGCGCGATGCGAGCGTTTGCCGCGCAACTATGGACGCGTGTCAGACCGCACGTACGCAACGGCGTCCGCGAACGCGGCGCCTGCGGTCACGGCGCGCACTCTCACGCGCCAGATCGTCCGGAGGTCGGGGAGCGTGAAGCGGATCGTGGTGGTGCCGTTCGCGCCGGTAACGAGGCCGGGTGTCCAAAGTGCGGTGGATCGCGAGTCGCTCAGCAGCTCGTCCATCGACACCTGGAAAATGCCTTGGTACGGGGGTGGCGGCTCATCGGGCTCCCGCGGCGGACCCGGATCAGAAGGGGCTGCCGGTGGTGGGATGGCCACGACGCTCTGCGCGGCCGCGGCAGCGTCCCTCGCCTCCTCGGCGGTCCGCCGAACATACTTTGGCCACATCCGCGTGCTCAGCCAGTTCCCCACATACGTCGGCGGAAGCTTGTTGTAGAAGATGTGCCGGAACTCGAGAGGGTGGTACTCGCGAGTCGCCGTTACCGCCTCGTCCGTAACCGCCAACGCAACTTCGGCCGCGATCGGTTTGCCGGCGTGGTCGCGCGTGGTGACCGTGAGCGTCACCTCCTCACCAGGCGCGTACTCCGCCCGGTCCGGTTTCACCTCGACGGCGAGAACGCGTTCCACCGGATTGACGCGAATGTCGTTCGTCGCGGACGACAGCTCGCGCTGGTAAACCGACGAGGCCGTGAACGTGAAGCTCGGGACGTAGCGCTCATCGAGCGCGAGTTGCACGAGCTTCACTGTCCCCTCGAGGTGCAGCAGGCGGAGGTCGAGAAGACTCTCGACGGCAGACGTGAGCCACACCCACCGGCCCGGCGACCGCGACGTCAGCAGCACGGACAACGATTCACCCGCACGAGGCGTACCGCGATCGAGGTGGATCTGCAGTTCGCGTTCGGGGACATAGCCCAAGTCTGTCGTGGCAGGACCAACGACCCAGATCGCCGCCTCGGCCATGACGCGATCGTTTGCGCCTGCGCCGGCCGCGTCGAGGCGCATCCAGCGGATGATGTAGTAGCCCGCTCTCTTCGGCGTGAAGGTGAATGCCGCCTCGCCCTTTGCCCCCGAGACAACCTTCGCCTCCAGCACCTTTTCATCGGTGAAGGCCCAATCGGTCCCGCGGCGACGCAGGACGTTGACCTCACCGGCCGTCGCTACGGGCTCACCGTCCGCATCGCTCACCCGGAAGCGCACCTGCGCGCGTTCGTTCAGCCCTAGCAAGGTGCGCTTCAGCTCGAGCACTACCCCGTACGCATCGCGGGCAATGTTCAACGTTTTGCCGGCCCTCACCTCGACGCCCGCCGCATCCTCGATGCGCGCTTCGACGTGATAGGTGAGGCCCTTGGCGGCGGCAAACGTGTCGATGCCGAGGATGGCGCGGCCATTCGCGTCCGTACGCAGCGTCTCGGCCTTCACAAAGTTTTGGTCGTCGTAATAGTCTCGCTGAGGGACGATCCATCGGCCGAAACCAGAGGGGTACTCTCGTGCGCGTGACGCGATGGCGAACGGTCGGTCGTGTACCGTCGCCTCGACCAGCGCACCAGCGACGGGCTGACCCGCGCCATCGCGCACCTCGATGAATGCTTCGATGCGGTCGCCAGGGACATAGCGGCACCCTTCGGCCGTCACGATTTTCAAGGAAAGCGCGGTGGGAGGGGGTGGCTCCTCGAGCTCAAAGAGCGGCGAGCCGCCGGCGAACTTCCCGTTCTCCAGGCAGCGGATGCTGTAGCTGCCCGGCGGCATGTGCGGCGGCAGTACGACCTCACCCCAGAAGCTCCCAAACGCATTCAGTGTGGCGGTACCTTGCGCAAGTACGGATCTGGCACCCGTCGGACCGCTGATGCTGTATTCGACTGTCCGCCCGGCCGGTGTCTCCCAGCGTTCCTCGATCCCGGTGCGGGCGACGATCTTCCAGCGTACGGTCTCGCCGGCCCGGTAAGCGGGGCGGTCGGTAAATCCGTGAACCTTCCAATCCTTCGCCGCATCAGTTTCAGGGTAGCTGCCGTAGTGATAAGTGCGATACGCCTGTCGCGACCCCGCGGACGCGGCAATCATGATCGTGCCGGACCATTTCGGCGGCCGCTCCATGTCGAGGGTACCGTCCGCGGCGGTCTGCGTGAATATCGTCGACACGGTGGTGTACTGGATTGTGGTGATCCGCACGCGCGCGTTGGGGATCGGCTCCCCCGTCTCGACGTTGGAGACGAAGATCTTCGCGGCCTTCGCCGTTGTCTGCACGCCGATGTGGACGTCGCTCACGAGCAGGACCCCACCGCCAGCATGCCACCGCACACCATCGCTGCCACGGGCCGTACCGGAGACAAAGTACGCGCCCGGCGGCAGGCGCGGTTCGAGAGTGACGATGGCCTTTCCCGCTTCCCCGCGAACCGTGTGCGTGTCGTACGTCAAGCAATGGACGATCGGGAGACGCTCCGACAGCATCCAGCCGTTCAGGCCGAAGGGGCTTCTCGCTTCGTCCATCAGATCGACCGCGTACACCGCCAGCTCGATCTGCTGCACGTTTTTCCACGTGAGCAGGAGCTCCTGCTCCGAGTCCGGCACAAACGTCGCCTCGACCTCTACCCGCGCCCAAGGCTGGTGAGACTCCTGCGCAGCCACGGCCATGGCGAAAAGCAGGAAACACAACGTGCCGAACAAACAACGTGCAAGGGAGAACACGGAACGCAGAATACGTCGACCTCTCTGCGTTCCGTGTTCCGTCTTCAACGTTCTCCGTTCTCTCCCACCGTCACCCTCACCTCATCCCCATTCGCCCGAACATCCGGCACGTACATCGCGCGGCCCATCAGCGGGAGCGCGTGGAAGGTGCCGGGGACTTCGGCGCGCAGCGTATAGCGAATCGTCCAGAGGCCTTGCGGCAGGCGGTCGATGAACATCGCGACGTTGCGGTCGCGCAGTTCCTGATAGACCCAGGCGGTGTCGTGGCCGTTCTGGCGCGTGGCGCTGAGCGGCTGGCCGGACTGCAGCTCGACCGCTTCGAAACCGGCCGGTTTGAGATCTTCGAAGAGCAGGTATTCGTAATCGTTTTTCACGTCGATCGTCACCAGCACTTCGATGCGATCGCCGCTCTTCACCGTGTCGCCGTCCTTCACCGGAACGAGGTGGTTGGTCACGCCTTTGAGCAGCGTGGGACGCGTTTCGACGCGCGAGTATTCGCGCTTCACGAACATCTCGTTGCCGGCCGCTTTGACCGGTTCCTCGAGCGAGAAGAATCGCGCCTCGGCGGCGAAGTAGATCGGACCGCTGCCGCCGGTGCGGCGGATGCGGATCTCCTGCGTGGTGTCGTTCAGCACTGCCGCATCGACGGAGAAGCGGCTCGGCGCGCGCAGCACGTCGGCAGCCGTGACCGTCTGCGTCGCGATCACGCGGCCGTTGACCGTGAGCTCGTACGCCACGTCGCCGCGCAGCTCGCCGCTGCGCTCGAGATAGTCCTCCAGCGCGAGCAGCGAAATGGCGGTGTCGCGCGTGTTGCTCCACTGCGCGCCGCGACGGTTTTTCACCAGCCAGTTCATGGCCGGCTCGACGAGGCGATGCTTCGGATCGATGGTCACGAGCGCCTGCAGCACGAACGCGGTCGTCTCGGTCGGGCTCTCGTACCAGCGCCACCAGAAACGTCCCGGTGACGCGCCCCAGTGCGCGGTGGACATCGTCTCCGCCGCCGTCTCGCCGGTCAGCAACACCGACTGATCGGGCGTGCGATCGATCTGCGCGCCGTCTTCGAGATTGCGCACCAGCACGCCGGCGCGCTCGGCGTCACCGTAACGATGCGCGGTCAACGCGAGCAGCGCACGCGAGTAGGCGCTGAGCTTCTCGCGATTCGCGTAGAGTTCGTCGAACGCCTTGCGCTCCCCTTCTCCAGCGACGCGGCCGCGCCACGCCGACAGCGCGTGCAGCAGCCACGCGCGCGAATTGAGCTCGCGCGTCTGGATGACCTGACGCGTGAGCCACGCCGCCGCGCGATCGATGGCCGCGGTGTTGACCGGCAGTCCCGCCTCACGCGCGATCGAGAAGCCCCACACCACGTACGCCGTCATCCACGGATCGTCCGGCCCTTCCTCCCACCAGCCCCACGCGCCGTTCTCGTGCTGCATGTCGTACAGCCGCTTCATCCCGGCATTCGTCACGGCATTCAGATCGGGCAGTCCGGCCTGACCTGGTTTCGTCTGACGATCCTTGATGTCGAGGCCGAGCTTCTCGAGCGTGCGCGCGACAACCGCGGCCGGCAGGAAGCGGCTCATGGTCTGCTCGGTGCAGCCGTACGGGAACTCGAGCAGGTACGGCAGCGCGTCGATCATGGTCGTGGCGAGACTCGGCGCGACCTGCACCGTGAGGTTCGTTCCGCGCCGCTCGCGCGGCAGCTCGAGCCGCACCAGCGCTTCCGAGCCGCGCAGTTTTCCGGAGCGCGCGATGAGCTTGTCGATGCCGTGCTCGTACACCGGGAACGAGCGCTCCATCGCATCGCCGTGCGTTGCGCCGCGCGCGGTCACGCGCAGTTTCGCGGTCCCGGCCTGCGATGCAGTGAGCGTCCAGTCCGCACGCGCATCGCCGCGCGCCGGGACGACCAGCGGCGCGGTCGCGGTGGCACCGCTCAGCCCCTCGACGTCGAGCGACGGCGTGACGGTCATCGGCTGATCGGTGTTGTTGTTGATGACCGCCGAAACGACCGTGCGATCGCCGACCACGAAGAAGCGCGGCGCCT
>DASVRB010000139.1:0-2545 GCA_036388835.1 Thermoanaerobaculia bacterium
AGAAGCAGTGACTTACCCAAGCGCCTCCGCGCCTAAGCGCCCCAATGGCCTGAGCGACCGCCGCTGCGCCAACGCACTTGGGCCTCACCGCAATTCAGGCGAGAATCGCGTGGCACGCCGGATGAGACGAATGACTTACCATGTCGCCGCAACAGCCACAGCATTGCTGCATTTCGCGTTCGTCGGGTTCGTGATCTTCGGCGGTCTGGCCGTCCTCCGCTGGCCGAAATTGATGTGGCTGCACCTTCCGGCGGCGATCTGGGGCGTCCTGATCGAATTTTTCAGTTGGTACTGCCCGCTGACCAGGTGGGAAAACTACTTCCTGCGCGAGGCAGGACGCGCGGGGTACGACGGCGGCTTCGTCGCGCACTACATCATGCCGGTGCTCTACCCCGCGGGGCTGACCCGCGGCCTCGAGATCGCGATCGGCGCATTCGTGCTCGTGCTCAACGGCGTCATTTACTGGAGACTATTTCGCTAGATGTCCACACCAGCAATACCGCAGCATCCGGTCACCACTGTTGACCACCAGACGTTCGCCAGCCTCGGCCTCACGCCGGACGTGCTGTCGACGGTCGAGAAAATCGGCTTCGCTCATCCCACTCCCATCCAGGCCGCGGTCATCCCGACCGCGCTGACCGGCAAGGACGTGATCGGTCTCGCCCAGACCGGCTCGGGCAAGACCGCGGCGTTCGTCCTGCCGATGGCCGAGAAGCTCGTGCACGGCCGCGGAGTGCGCGGTCTGATCATGGCGCCGACGCGCGAGATCGCGCTGCAGACGAAGGCGTTCCTCGACCTCTTCGGCAAGCATCACGAGCTCAACACCGCCTGCCTCATCGGCGGCGTGCGGATGAAGCCGCAGCTCGACGCGCTGCGCGAAAAGCCGGACATCGTCGTGGCCACTCCCGGCCGCCTCCTCGATCACGTGACGCGCCGCAGTGTGGTGCTCGATGAGATCGAGATGCTGGTCCTCGACGAAGCCGACCACATGCTCGATCTCGGCTTTCTGCCGCAGATCCGCGAGGTGCTCAAGCGCCTCCCGCGCGAGCGCCAGACCATGATGTTCTCCGCGACCATGCCGGATTCGATCGAGATGATCGCGCGCGACTTCATGCGCGATCCAATGCGCATCGACATCATGCCGGAAGGGGGCGCGGCGGAAGGGATCACCCATCGTCTCTATGTCGTGAAAGAGGAGGACAAGCGCAACTGCCTCCTCGCCCTGCTGAACGAGGAGCTCGGCTCGACGCTGGTCTTCACGCGCCGGAAAATCGACGCGGAATGGCTGTACGCGGTGCTCGACCGCAAGGGCCATCCGGTCGCACGCATTCACGCCGACCAGTCGCAGAACAAGCGCGTCAGCGCGCTCAAGACGTTCCGCGAAGGACAGCACCGCATCCTCGTCGCCACCGACATCGCCGGCCGCGGCATCGATATCCCGGGGATCGAGCACGTCATCAATTTCGACATCCCGGAGAACGTGGAGGATTACGTCCACCGCGCCGGCCGCACCGCCCGCGGCAAAGCGATCGGCATCGTCGCCACGATCGCGACCTGGCAGGATCTCCCGATGGTCCGCAAGATCGAAGAAACGCTCGGCGAAAAGATCCCCCGCTGCACGGTCGCAGGTGTCGAGGCGTGGGAAGAGTCGGAGAAGAAGCCGGCGTCGCGAGAAAGACGGCGGGTTTAGCGGCGATTCGCGGTTCGCGCTTCACGTGTCATTCCGCGCCGCGCAGACGGCGCGGAATCCCCTCCCCACATGCGTCGGCTCACGGCAGGGGATCCCGCGCTGACGCGCGGGATGACACGTTCAGGTGCGCGTGAACGGAATCAATCCACATCCCCTGCGTCCGGCTCGCGAAACAACAACAGCGAAGCCGCGGCCGCGGCCAACGTGTCGCGATTCTGCGCGGCAGGATCGATCCAGACGCGGCCACGATTGATCGTCTCGACCACCGCCACCCGCTCCTCGCCGCGCATCAGCTCGAAGCCGTACGCCTCACCGGCCGGAAACTTTGCGCCGATCGGGCGATGCAGCGAGCGCACTTCCAGCGCGTTGCCGTCGTCGTCGCGCAGCGTGCCGCGCAGCATCGGCTCGATGCGTCCGGTGCGATGGAGCGTCAGGACGGACCGCTCTCCTCGGCTGTCGTAGCCGCAGACGAGCAACGGAGCGTTGCCGAACGTCGGATCGACGAACACGCCGCCCGCACCGATCGCGAACTCTTTCGTGTGGCACTCCACGTCGACGCCGTTCAGCGCCAGGTGATACCCCTGATCGGCGCGCGCGACCTGCACCACACCGACCTGCGTCAACCACGAGCGCCGCGTCCCTTCGTTGACCATCTCCGTGCGCCAGTCGCCGAATGAGATCGGCGCGTTCCATCGGCGCGGATTCGAGCCGCTGACGTCGTATGCGCCCTCCGGCAGATCGAGTCGCGCGGCCACACAGGCGGTGAGCAGAAAGAGCAATGGAAGCAGGCGTTTCATGCAGAAGATTCTATTTGGAGTGCGGCGACGCCAGTCGCCGCTTTCGCTTTTTTGGAAC
>DASVRB010000140.1:0-3139 GCA_036388835.1 Thermoanaerobaculia bacterium
AGACTCGCGGACGTATACGACAGCGCGTGCTCCGGCCGACCCGGGGGCGTAACGGAGGTGAGATTCCCGGCATTGTCGTAGGAGAAGGAGATCGCGCGACCGTCAGGCAAGGTCTGTTCAGTCACTCTGCCGGCGTCGTAGGTGTATGTGGTCTGCCGTCCGAGCGAATCCGTCACGGTTGCGAGCTCCCGCAGAGCATTGTAGGTGAACGTCGTGGCACGGCCGCCATGTGCAAGCGTGGCGAGCAGCCCGTCCTCATACGACAGGTTCATGGTCGCGAGCCCGGCAATCTCCGTGCGCACAGCGCGGCCGACGGCGTCGAACGTTTTCGTCGATACGCGGCCGGACGGTGTGCGGGCGTACTTTTTCGCGTCGCGGCGTCAAATACGCCCATATATTGACGGCCGTTCACCGTCGAGACCTCCGTCTCCGTCTCCAGCGTGAACGGTTTCGTTGGGTCGGTGAGCACCGCAGTTCGCGATGCCGTCATGCTCCAGCGCCTGCCGGCAGGCGTGGTCACCGTCTGTTCCGCAAGCAGCGGCGCGTGCAGGCCATAGCGAGGATCCGGTTCCTGCCGCGTCAGGACGGTGCTTCCATCCGGCCGGCTCGTAATCGTCACTCCATCCGTGCTGTTCTTCGAGGTCGTGGTGAGGCCGCGTGCATCCACCGTGGTGCGCTGCACTGTGCCGTTCTTCAGCTTCTCTTCCGAGATCTTCTCCTGCCGGCCTTCGGCGGTGGTGAAGGTCGTGGTGGCCGCTTGATTCCTCGTGACCTGGCTGAGCGTCATCGTGCCGCCTGAAGGCGACGAGTCTTTGATCAGCGAGCCGCCGTCGTCGTAGTCGTACGTATGCTCTTTGCCGCGGGCATCGATGTACGACAGCAGGAGACCTCGCTCAGTGTAGGTGAACAGTTGCGACTCGTTCGCGGGGTTCGTGACCGTCCGGAGAAAGCCGTCGTCATTTAGGGTGAGCGCGGTCCGCTGCCCGCCCGGTGCCACGATTGCCAGAGGTACGCCGTCGCCGTTGCGTTCGATTTTCGTGGCGTTGCCGTCCGCGTCGGTGACCGCTTTCAAACGGCCGGCCGAGTCGTAGGAGAACTGAAGACGCGGTTCGCCGTTGCGCCCGACCGTAGCGAGATGGCGGCCATTGCCGTCGAACTGATAAACCTCGGACCCGTCTGCCGAGACGATGCTCGTTCCATCGGGCAGCACGCCGCCCGGGAGAGATGCTTCGTATTTTCGGATGATCGAGTTCGCCCCATCGGTGATGTACAGCGCTCCGTTCGGACCGAATGCAATGCGCCCGAGCCAGCGGGTACTCAGTCCGGCCGCGGTGGGATGACCGTTGTCGCTGCTGCTTCCCGCGATACCGCCACCCACTACAACAGCAACGGTTCCGTCCGGGCCGACGCGGCTGACATTGCCGCCACTGCGCGCGCTGTAATAGATGCCGCCATCCCTGCCCGTGACGATGCCGAACGCCTGGTCGACGTCATGCGCAACGATTGACAGTGCGCCGTCAGGCCGGTGGCGCACCATCGCCCGAGTGCTCTGCGGTGTGATCGCGACGAAGTACAGACTGCCGTCATCTGCGCATGCGACGTCTTGTCCCGCAATCAGGTACCCCGAGAGATGGTCATTGGCGCGCCGGATCGTGGTGATGATGCCGTCTCGCACCTGGCGCAGTCCGTACCGGTCAATGAAGTAAACGGCGCCGTCGGGTCCGAGGGTCATGCCCTGCGGCGAGATCTTCGCTTGGGTGGCCGGGCCGCCGTCACCTTCTCCAAGGCTGCTCCACTGGTTCGTGCCCGCTACCGTGGAGATGATGCCGCTTGGGGTGATCTTACGAGTCGAGGCGTGTTCCGCAATGTAGACGGTGCCATCGCCTGCCACCTCGAGATCCCACGGATAATTCAGCCGCGCGCTGGTTGCTGATCCGCTGCCGCCGAGAGGCTCGCCCGTATCCAGATACTCGCCCGGCGTTCCGGCGATCGTGGTAATGCGGCCCTTCGGGTCGACTTTCCGCACGACGAAATTGATTGAGTCGGCGATGTACACACTGCCGTCCGGTCCTGCTGCGACTGCTTCCGGTTCGGACAGCGTCGCTCTGGTTGCGGCGCCGCCGTCGCCGTCGAAACCGTATTCGCGCATCCGTCCTGCGAACGGCGAGACAACCGGCTCCGCGCTGCGTTGCTCGCCCGTTCCCATGTACAGCACCTGGAAGCGCGGGTCATACGCGTGATGTGCGCTGAAAGACCATCCACCGAGCGCGGCCGCCTTGTTGGTCCACGCGCCGTGAAGGGAAGCCTCGGACCTCGCGATCGTGCTGACCGTCAGGTCCTGCCACAACGTCATTTGTTCGCGGCCCCTCGCTTCCGTGCGGCGGATTCCGGACACCTGCGCGAATGCGCGCTCGAAGCTCGCCGGCGTGTGATAGACGAGGTCATAGGTGTAGCCGACGGCGATGCTGATGTGCGCGCCGCCTTCCGCGCGCTGTTTGTACGCATTGAGACCGTCCCACTCGAAGGTCGAGTGCCGATTCGGCGTAGGCGCGAATGACTTCTGCACCACCTGCCCCGCAACCGCGACCACGAGCTCCACGCTCTTGACGCTGCGAGGTACATAGGAGCCCGTCACGTTGATGTCGATTTTGTACGCGGCGCTGCGTCCCTCGGTGCGGTGGCTGCGGTAGTGCAGCGACCACGGCGTTCCGCTGACGGGCGCCGTCTCGCCCAAGCCGCGGTTCTCGCACTCGATTACCGAGCCGCACTTTGTTATCGGGTCGTCGAGGTTCGGCGCCGAGGCGGGCGGCGTGACCTTGATCGACGGCGGGTCATCCCCATCGTTCTCTTCACCCGGTGCGGAGAGCTGCGGCGGCTCGGCATCGAGCGGCGGCCCGTACGGCCAATTGCAGTCCCACGGTGTGAAGTGATCGATCGGCGCTCGCCACAGGCTCTCACCGGCCGAATACAACGCCGCCAGGTGGCGGCGCTCGGCGTCATCGATGCCGAGGAGCGCCAGTGTCGACGGGGAGTCGGCGCTACCGTCGCCGTTCGAATCGACCTGCGCGATGCCGTTGGCGACGCTGACCACGCGGATCACACGTCCATTCTTCGACGCGATCCACTCACCACGTTGACG
>DASVRB010000141.1:0-6465 GCA_036388835.1 Thermoanaerobaculia bacterium
AGGAAGTGGAGCTGGCGGCCGCCGCGGTACATGGCGGCCCGTTTGCTAGGGCCGCCTATGGTAAAACTACGGCTCACGGGTGGGTATGCGTAAAGTCCTGATTCTCCTCGCTCTCTTCGTTGTTACGACTCCTCTTGCGGCGCAGTGGCGGCGTGCCGGTCTTTACGGTGCTGACGTTCGCGCGCTGATCGTCGATCCTTCCGCCCCGGACACCTTTTATCTCGGTACGAGCAGCGGCGAGGTGTACGTCTCCCGCGACGGCGCGAAGAGCTGGACGAATCCGCGGTACGGCATCCCGTTCCCGAATCACATCGTCGACAACCTCCTCCTCGACCGGAAAGGCAATCTCTGGGCGGCTTCGTGGGGACTCTGGGGCGGCGGCGTCGTCGCGGTCTCGGGCGACGGCGGCCGGACGTGGGAGCGCCGCGATGCAGGACTCGAGGATTTTTCGGTCCGCGCGATCGCGGTCGATCCGAACGACGAGAACTTTGTCGTCATCGGCGGCCTGACCGGTGTCTACCGCAGCTTCAACGCCGGCAAGTCGTGGGACAAGATTTCGGAGCAGATCAACGTCGAGTCGCTGGCCATCGATCCGCGCACGCGCGATCGCATCTTCATCGGCACCTGGCGCCAGGGCTGGCGCACCGACGACGGCGGCAAGAGCTGGAAGCATGTCGCCGACGGGATGGTGCTCGACACCGACATGTTCCACATCAACATCGATCCGTCGCAGCCGGACAATGTCTGGGTTGCGACCTGCGGCTGGGTCTACAACTCGCAGAACGGCGGCGACAAGTGGACCCGTTATCGCGACGGTTTCAACAACCGTCGCATTCACGACGTCGACATCGACCCGTGCGACAAGGACGTGGTCTACGCGGGCTCCGTGGCCGGTCTCTACCGCACGGAGGACAAAGGGAAGTCGTGGTACGTGGTGACGGACGAGAGTCTGGTCATCAACTCCGTGGTGCTGCATCCGCAGCGCCCGCAGCGCATCGTCCTCGGCATCGAGGGTGACGGCGTCTACGTCTCGCACGATCGCGGCAAGTCGTTCACCCGCACGTCGGACGGACTGCACAACCTCCGCATCACCAACATCGCGGCCGATCCGTTCGTGAAGAACCGCGTGTACGCATCCGTCGTGTTCGGCGGCGCCGCGTCGGGCATCTATCGCTCGGATGACGCTGGGAAGAGCTGGGCGAAGGCGAGCAAGGTCGCGCTGCCGGAAGTGCTTTCGCTCGTCGTGGCGAATGAGGCGGACGCCGAGGTGAAGTTCATCGCCGGCACCGAGAAGGGCTTCTTCTACAGCAACAACGGCGAGGACTGGACTCAGGCGGAGCCGTCGAGCTTCCCGATCCGCGTCGAGAAAGTGCTGCGCTTCAACCGTCAGCGCGCGTTCGCCGCGACGGCCGACGGCGTCTTCACGACCCGCGATTCGGGCAAGACCTGGTACCGCCTCGGCGGCGCAACGAAGCGCGCCATCGATCTCGCGATCACCGAGCTCGAAGGGAAGAAGGCGCTGGTCGCGCTGACCTCCGGCGGCCTCGAAACGTTCGACGGTGCGAAGTGGCACTCGATCGCGAACGCGCCTGCGAAAGGCCGCAGCATCGCGGTGCGCAACATCAACGGCCGCGAGCACGTCTTCGTGGCAGGCATGCAGGGCGTGAAGGCCGGCACGGTGAACGCCGCGAATGAATGGCAAGAAGTCGAAGCGCCCGACGCGCAGTACGCGTCGGTGCACGGCGGCACCCGCGCCAGCGGCCAGATGCTCTTTCTGACCTCGCGCGCACAGAGCGAGATCCTGGTCGGCGAACCGGCCGACGGGCAGTGGATGGAGCTGATCCTCCCGACGCGCAACACGGAGGTCACCTCGGTGGTCCCCGATCCGTTCATGCGCGAGCGCTACTACGTCGGCACCCTCGGCGAAGGGGTCTACATCTACGAGGGGAAGACCAACCGCTACATCGCCCGCGAAAAAGAAGTGCGCGCGGCCGCGACACCGGGGTCAAAGTAAGACAACGTTTCTCAAGTGCGAAGGGCCGGGCTGAAAAGCCCGCCCTTTTGTTTTTGCGTTTCTAGTGGAGCGGCGGGCTTCAGCCCGCCGGTAAAGAGAACGTCGGCGGGCTAAAGCCCGCCGCTCCACTTAGAACCGTTTTCAGGTCCGCGGGTCGTAATACCGCACCGCGAGCACTCCCAATCCCTTTTTCCCTTGCTCCGATTTCGGGTCGTCGGTGACGACGACCATCATGTTCGGCAGGGTGTTGTCGTAGATCAGGATCGACTTCGTCGACATGCGCGGTTTGCCGTGTACGCCGAGGAGGTACTGGCGCTCTTCGTTGAACGCGCCGCGGATTCCCTGCACGTACGCGAACAGCTCGAAGCGGATCGACGTGAGGCGGCCGTTGCGGAAGTCGAGCGTGAGCGCTTTGTCATCGCTGTAATCGACCACGAGCTGGTCCGCGGTTTTGCCCGGTTTCGGCGCCCACTTGTCGAGCGCGCGCTCGGCCTCGAGGCGCGTCATCCCGACGGAGAGATGAAACGCGTCGGGCCGCATCCAGGAGGTGGAGCTGGTCGACGGAAACGCGGTGGCGAAGAGCAGGATCGCGAGGAGAGTGGGCATCGTTCAGTGGACGTACGACGGGACGATCGGTTGCTCGACGGTGCGGCGGGTCTGGATGATGGTCGCGGCGAGCGCGGCACGTTTGCCGATCTCGTCCCACTGCTCGTTCTCGACGAGGTCGGGCACCGCGATCGACGCGCCGAGGTTCACGGCGATGCAGCCGGCGTCGAGATAGTTGTCGATCATGTCGAGCGGCACCGGGCCGCCGGCGAGCATCGGGATGTCGCGGATCGGACCGCGGATCGCGCGGATGTAATCAGGTCCGCCGAGGAACTGCGCCGGGTAGATCTTCACCACGTCGCAGCCTGCTTCCCACGCGCGGATGATCTCGGTCGGCGTGGCCGCTCCGGCGACGCAGAGCATCTCGTTCTCGACCGCGTACTCGATGACCTGCACGTCGGTGTGCGGCGAGACGATGACGCTCGCACCGGCGCGGCGCGCGAGCGCGGCGTCGTTGGTGCTGCGGATGGTGCCGGCCGCGATCGTCACGGTCTTGCCGTAACGCTTGTGCAGCGACGTCATCAGGTCGATGGCATCCGGCGTCGTCATCGTGACTTCGATGATGCGCATGCCGTTGCGCGCGTACGCCTCGGCGACCGCTTCCGCGGCTTCGGCGCTGTCTTCGCGCACCACACCAATGATCTGTTCGTTGTAAACGCGGGCGAGGAGCTCTTTGCGTGACATGACGGGTAATTAGATTAGCAGACGAGTCGCAGTGTTTCGGATGACGGGGCGACGCTGACTCAGTGCAGGATTGCGGCGATTTCAGCAAAGGCTGGTTCGTCGCGGACGGCATCGAGTCTCGGGTCGACGTTCAGGAACACCATCCATGCGGAACGATCTTCCAGCGCTTTCCGCAGTTGTGCGACCGCCGAGGCGGCATCGCCGAGGCCGGCGTGAATGACGGCGATGTCGTACGGCGAAATGTAGCGCCGCTCCGCTTCCTCGTTGAGCGCGCCGACCAGTTCGAGCGCATCTTCGTCCTGCCCCGCGATCGCGTACGTGTGCGCGAGCATCGAGAGAAGGATCGGGACGCGATCGACCTCGAGCGCGCGGCGGAACGCGTCGACCGCCTCGCCGTAGCGGCGCTGCTGCCCGAGGGCCATGCCGAGCCAGCCGTGCGCCGGAATGAAGCGCTCGTCGAGCTCGAGCGCCTTGCGGAACTTGCGGATGGCTGATTCGAAATCGCGTGCGAAGTAGAACGGCCAGCCGGCGTGCACCGCGATGATCAGCGACAGCGGATCGAGGTCGGCCGCTTTCGTAAACTGCTCCACCGCCTCGGCGACACGGCCGCGCGCGGAGAGGAGCATCGCGTAGCCGTCGTGCGCGGTGGCGTAATTCGGGTTGAGGTCGATGGCGCGGCGATACGCTTCTTCGGCCCCTTCCCAGTCCCATTCGAACCACCAGCGCACCGCGCCGAGCGAAGCCCACGCCTCGGCCAGGCCGTCGTCGATCTCGATCGCGCGCATGGCCGCCGCTTTCGCCTTCGGCATCGCGTCGTGCGGCGGCAGCGGGATGTTCGTGGCGAGCGTGATGAAGCTGTCGGCGAGGCCTGCGTACGCGCTGGCGAACGATGGATCGGACTCGATGGCCTCGCGGAAGAATTGAATGCCTTTCCGCAGGCTCTCCTCGGTGCGTTTGTTCCAGTGATAGCGGCCCTTCAGATAGAGCTGATAGGCCTCGCTGCTGTCGGTCGATTTGCGGCGCAGCTTCTTCTTTTCGGCGCCGGTGAGTTTCGGCCGCAGCTTCTCGGCGATCTCGCCCGCGAGCTCTTCCTGCAGCTTCACGAGGTCGGCCACGCCGCGGCTGTACGACTCGCCCCAGAGCTGCGCGCCGTCGAGCGAGTCGACCAGCTCGACGCTGATCTGCAGCCGATCGCCGATCTGCTTCACGAATCCGCTCAGCACCGCGCGCACGCGCAATTCGCGGCCGACGTTTTGTGCGTCGATGTTCCGCCCTTTGAAGCGGAACACGGTGCTGCGCGCCATGACTTTGAGTTTCGGCAGTTGCGAGAGCTTGTTGATGATGCCCTCGGTGATGCCGTCGCTGAGGTATTCGGCGCCGGGATCGTTGGTGGCGTTGACCAGCGGCAGGATTGCGATCGAGTCGATCGATTTCGTGCTGCGCCGCGGCACGACGGTCTTGAGCAGGTCGCCGTGCGAGGTGCTGCTGCCGATGGCGCGGAGCGTGAGGGCGAGGTCGCGCGCCGACTGGAAGCGCGCCATCGGACTCTTCTCAACGCAGCCTTCGATGATGCGCTGGAACTCGATCGGAACCGCGGCGCTGAGCTCTTCACGCGGCAGCGCATCTTTGAGGATGGCGGCGATCGTGGCCGCCCCCGATTCGCGATGGAACGGCTTCTTCGCCGTGACCATCTCGTAGAGGATGCAGCCGAGCGAGAAGATGTCGGCACTCGGATCGACCGCTTCGCCGCGCAGTTGCTCCGGCGACATGTAGCCGAGGGTGCCGATGACGGTGCCGGGGCGCGTCTGGAACCATTTCGTGGTCGGGATGTTCGCCTCGTCGCGCTGCAGCAGCGAGGGATCGGTCTGCGCGAGCCCGAAATCGAGGATCTTCACGCGCCCGTCTTCGGTGACGAAGATGTTCTCCGGCTTGAGATCGCGATGGACGATCGACTTCGCGTGCGCGGCAGCGAGGCCTTCCGCGACTTCGGCGCCGATCTCGACCGCACGGCGCCAGGTCAGCGGCGTATCGCGGATCTGATCGCGCAGCGTCTTTCCTTCGAGCAGTTCGGTGACGAGATAGAAGGTCGCGTTCTCGCGTCCGACGTCGTGCACCGCGAGGATGTTCGGATGCGAGAGCGCGGCGATGGCGCGCGCTTCCCGCTCCAGCCGCGCCGTCGCGTCGGTGTCGTGCGAGGTCTCGCTCGACAGGACTTTGATGGCGATGTCGCGGCCGAGGCGCGGATCGCGTCCGCGGTACACCTGCCCCATGCCTCCCTCGCCGAGGAGCGAGAGGACCTCGTAAGGTCCGACCTTGGAGCCGGCGGAGAGCATCTGGCCATTCTATGTTGCCGATGTTCGCGATGCGGCTGTCAGTTGTCGGTGACGTTCGCGTCACCGCGCGGAGAACTGGCCGGCCGATGCCGCGCCGCGCGGTTGGCGGGCGCGAAACGCAGCGAGTACCATTTCGGCAATGGTCCTGATCAACAAAGCAATCAATGAAGTGACGGTGATGCTCGTATATTTCGGCCCCGGTTTGTGCGGGAAGACGACCAATCTCGAGAAGATCTACGCGAATCCGAAGCTCGACAACAAAGGGAAGATGATCTCGATGTCGACGGAGACGGACCGCACGCTCTTCTTCGACTTCATGCCGATGGAGCTCGGGACCATCGCCGGCCAGAAGGTGCGCGTGCAGCTCTACACGGTGCCCGGCCAGGTGTTTTACGACGCCACGCGCAAGCTCGTGCTGCGCGGCGCCGACGGCGTGGTGTTCGTGGCCGATTCGCAGCCGTCGATGCGCGAGTCGAACCTGCAGAGCCTCTCGAACCTCAAGACCAACCTGCGCATCAACCGCATCGATCCCGACAAGATCGCGCTGGTGTTTCAGTACAACAAACGCGACCTTCCGAACGCCGCCTCGATCGAAGAGATGTCGTCGTACCTGCAGCCGGGGAACGCTCCGATCGTGGAGGCGGCGGCGCTGAACGGCACCGGCGTCACGGCGACGTTGCGTGCGGCCGTCTCGCGCATTCTCGACAACCTGAAGAACAACGTCGACGTGACGCTGTACGAAGAGCCGGAGCTGACCGCTCCCGACATGTCGCAAAAGTCGGGCGTCGCGCCGCACTCTGCGGGAACTCCGAAGTTGTCGATGCGCAC
>DASVRB010000142.1:0-4614 GCA_036388835.1 Thermoanaerobaculia bacterium
TGTCGTACATCGACCAGGCCGGCGCGATCGAAGCGCGCCGGCAGGGTCTGCAGTTCATGGTCACGGTGTCGCTCGACAAGGTCGTCTTTCACGAGCCGGTTTTCGTCGGCGACCTGGTGAGCTTCTGGACCGAGACCCTCCGCATCGGCACGACCTCGATCACGACGAAAGTCGTGGTCGAGGCGATCCGCGCCGTCGATCCGGCAAACCGCGTCAAAGTGACCGAAGCGCAGGTCGTCTACGTCAATCTCGGCGAAGACCGGAAGCCCGCTCCGATCAAACCGGTCGACGCGCACGCATACGCCGAATAACGGCAGTCAACGCTTCCGCGCTTTGCTCATCCGCTCGAGACGCGCCTTCATCTCTTTCTCAAAGCCGACCTCTTTCGGCTCGTAAAAGCGGCGGCCGGTGAGCGACTCGGGGAGGCAGTCCATGGCCGCGGTCTGCTCTTCGAAATCGTGTGCGTACTGGTAGCCGCGGCCGTAGCCGAGATCCTTCATCAGGCGCGTAGGAGCATTGCGGATCTGTGGAGGGACGGGTGGATTGTCGCCCTGACGCACTTCCCGAACTGCTTCTCCGTAGCCGACGTACGCGGCGTTCGATTTCGGCGACGCGGCGAGATACGAGACGAGTTGCGCGAGCGCGACGCCCGCCTCCGGCATGCCGAGGAAGTGCACGCTCTGCTGCACGGCGATGCCGAAGACCAGCGCCTGCGGATCGGCGTTGCCGATGTCTTCCGACGCGGCGCGCACGAGTCGCCGCGCGATGTACATCGGATCCTCGCCCCCTTCGAGCATACGGACGAGCCAGTAAATCGCGGCGTCGGCGTCGCCGTTGCGGATCGATTTGTGGAGCGCCGAGATGATGTTGTAGTGCTCCTCGCCCGACTTGTCGTACATCAGCGAGCGGCGCTGCAGGATCTCTTTGACCTTGTCGACCGTGATCGGACTGTCGTCCGGCGACGCCGTCTCGACGACCAGTTGCAGGCTCGTGAGCGATTGCCGCGCATCGCCCGCCGAGGTCGCGGCGATGAAGTCGAGCGCCGCGTCGTCGATGGCGATGCCATACTTGCTGACCGTCTCGTGCTCCATCGCGCGGCGCAGGATCGTCAGCACCTGCTCGCGCTCGAGCGCCGGAATCACGACCACCTTGGAGCGCGAAAGCAGCGCCGAGTTCACCTCGAATGAAGGATTCTCGGTGGTCGCGCCGATGAGCGTGATGTCGCCCGCTTCGACGTACGGCAGAAACGCGTCCTGCTGCGCTTTGTTGAAGCGATGAATCTCGTCGATGAAGACGATCGTCTTCGAGCCGCGCGTCTGCCGTGCGCGCCGCGCTTCTTCCATCAGCGCCTTGATGTCTTTGATCGAGCTGGAGGTCGCGGAGAACGTGACGAATCGCGCGCGCGTGGTCTTGGCGATGATGCGAGCGAGCGTCGTCTTGCCCGAGCCCGGCGGTCCCCAGAAGATCATCGAAGGGATGCGATCGCTGTTGATCGCGTTCCGCAGAAAGCGCTTCTCGCCGAGCAGCTCCTCGAGACCGACCACATCCTCGAGACTCTTCGGGCGCAGACGCTCGGCGAGCGGCACGTCCTCGCCGGCCGGCTTTTCGGCGGGTGTGAACGCGTCGTCGTCGAAGAGAGAGCCGGTCATTTCTCGAGGAAGTTAGAACGCAGAACGCAGAATGAAGAATTGAGAAGAGGCGAGGCGGGCCAGCTTTTCATTTCTAAATTCGTCATTCTGCGTTCTGCGTTCTTACTTCATTCGCTCACTTACACAGCAACCCAAAATCGAGATTGCCCCCGGACACGACAATCGCCACCGGGCCGGGCGTCTTGATCTTCCCGCTCAAAAGCGCCGCGATGCCGAGGGCTCCGGTCGGCTCGATCACCATCTTGGTCCGGTACATCACCCATTTCGTGGTCTCGAGCAGGACGTCGTCGTCGACGCTGACGATGTCGCGCACGCGCTCGCGGATGATCGCGAAGTTGCGGGTGCCGAGGGCGAGAGTGCGGGCGCCGTCGGCGATGGTGTTCGGAGGATCGATGGCCACGATTTCCCCTTTGCGGAACGACTGTTCGCCGTCATTGCCGGCAGCCGGCTCGACGCCGTAAATCGAGATCGCCGGATTGATGGAGGTCGCGCCGAGGGACGTGCCGGAGAGGAGACCTCCACCGCCGAGCGGCGCGATGACTGTCGTCACCTCCGGCCACTCCTCGGCGATCTCGAGGCCGACGGTACCGGCGCCGGCGATGATGTGGTCGTGGTCGAACGGAGGGAGGATCGTCGCGCCGGTTTTCTCGGCGATCTCGCGCGCGACGGTGTCGCGCGTGGCCGCGGTCACTCCGCCGCGCACGACGCTGGCGCCGTACGCCTCGGTGGCCTCGACTTTCGATTGCACGGAGTTTTCCGGCATCACGATCGTCGCCTTCATGCCGAGGAGTTTCGCGGCGAGCGCGACGCCCTGAGCGTGATTGCCGGAGGAGAAGGCGACCACTCCGCGGGCGCGCTGCGCATCATCTAATTGCAGCAGCGCGTTCATCGCGCCGCGGATCTTGAACGAGCCGGCGCGCTGGAAGTTCTCGCATTTGAGCCGCACTTCGACCCCGGCGCGCTCGGAGAGCGAGCGGCTGGTCATGAGCGGTGTGCGGTGAATCCAGGGGCGGATGCGTTCGGCGGCGGCGCGGATGGTGTCGAGATCGAGCGCGGTGGAGGTGTTTGGCGAACTCACCCGCGGTAGTATAAACTCCCGTCGATTATTTGATTTAAGCGCACATCCTTTCGCCGGCGGCTCGCATTCAGCCGGCACCAAGGTCATCTTCGGGTTGGAGGTTGGGGTTATGTGGAGATGGGTTACCCGCGGCCTGGTTCTCTCCTGTGTGGCGCTGCTGCTCGCGCCTGTTCTCTTCGCACAGACATTTACTTTCACTGGTGATGTCGACGCGCCCGATCCGGCGCGGACGCAATCGGGGATCGTCCTGATCAAGGGCTGGGTTCTCGACCCGCACCAGGTGACGAAGATCGAGCTGTACGTCGACGATCAGTACCAGCACGACGCGGTCATGTTCCTGCCGCGCGTCGACATCGTCGAGGCGTTCCCCGACTGGCCCGGCATTCACACGGCGCGTCCCGGCTTCATCACCGGGTTCTCGGCGAACCGGTTCCCGAACGGCCCGCACACGGTCGAGATGCGCATCTACAACAGCAACGGCGATGTGCACTTCCTCGGCCGCCGCACGATCCAGATCAACAACTCGATCAACCAGTCGCCGTTCGGCTTCCTCGACATCCCCGGCCTCGGCGGCGTGACGAATGTCTCCGGCGCGTTTCCGGTCCTCGGATGGGCGGCCGATCTCGACGGCATTCAGCGCATCGAAGTGCTGATGGACGACGCGATTCTTCAGGGCGCGATGCACGGCGACCCGCGTCCGGACGTCGGCGCGACCTTCCCTGACTTCCCGGGCGCGATGTTCAGCGGCTATGTCGCGAACATCGACTCGACGCGCATGGAGAACGGCGTGCACACGCTGCAGGTCCGCGCCGTCGATCGCCTCGGCGTGTCGACGCTGATCGGCCGCCGCACCGTGCAGGTCATCAACAACGACAACTTCCTCCGGCCGTTCGGCTTCGTGGATGAGCCTCAGCGCGACGCGGTGCTCTACGGCACCGGCTGCGGCGCTGACGGCGTCGACCCGGATCCGCCGCCGGTCGTCTCGCCCCCCATCCCGGTCGACACGACGCACCACATCACGCCGGTCCGCGGCTGGGCTCTCGACCTCGGCACGCGCCAGGACACCGGCCGCGTTGCGTACGCGGAACTGCTGATCGACGGCGCGCGCTGGCTGTCGACCGATGACTGCGGTGTCGTGGCCGGCCAGTTCGCGAACTGCTACGGCCTGCCGCGCTACGACGTGCAGCGCTATTACCCGACCTTCCCCGACGCGCCGCGCGCCGGCTTCATGTTCACGCTCGACGTCGGCACGCTGCTCAACTTCGGCGTCCGTCCGGGCAATCACCGCCTCTCGGTGCGCGTCGGCGATCGCGATCAGACGTTCATGGAGTTGCCGAACCAAGACGGTATTCCGGTCTTCTTCCAGTGCGTCAATCAGGACACGTTCAACTTCGCGGCGCTCGGCTACATCGAGTTCCCCGACAACATGGATTACATCGGCGGCAACGTGCTCTTCCGCGGATGGGCGCTCGCGACGCGCGGCTCGATCGTGGCCGTTGAAGTGATCGTCGACGGCAACTACGTCGGCCAGGCGGAGTACGGCTTCCCGCGCGCCGACATCGGCGATCAGTACCCGCACATCATCAACGCCGACAACTCGGGTTGGATGTTCAACTTCGACACGCGCCTGCTCACGAACTCGCGGCACCGTCTGACGGTCCGCACGCTCGACAACCGCGGCCGCCGCAACGAAATCGGCTCGGTCGATTTCTACGTGACGAACAACAACGCCCAGCCGGCAATGAACGAACAGTAATCAGCCATTCCCCAGCGTTGCAGAACGAAAAAGCCCGGCGAAAGCCGGGCTTTTTTGTTAGTGGTACTGGTGGAGCGGCGGGCTCTTAGCCCGCCGACTGTTTCGCGAGATGCTCGGCGGGCTAAGAGCCC
>DASVRB010000143.1:0-3182 GCA_036388835.1 Thermoanaerobaculia bacterium
GCGGCCCGCGCGCGAAAGCGCGCCGCATCGCCATGTGCGCGAACAACCCGCTGCAGATCTCGCTCTACGCCATCGGCATGGCCAACGAAGTTCTCTTCTCCGAAGACAGCTTTCGCACGTCATGGTTCGTGCGCCTCGGCACCCTCGCCGCAATCGATCTCACCGTCATCGAAGACAGCGAAAAGCGCCTGAACATCTTCGCCGTCGACACCTCGAATCACCTCTGGCAGAAGCGCCAGAAAAAATACTCGTCCGGCGGCGGGATCGAATGGGACTCGTGGGTGCAGCTCGACGCGCGCGTGCCGCTGCAGTCGTCGCGCGCCGCGGTCAACTTCGAAGGCGGCCTCGAAGTTTTTGCGATCGGCGAGGACGGGCTTCTCTATTACACGCGGCAGCTTCTCGATTCCGCCGGCAAGCCGGTCGGCTGGAGCACGCTCTTCCCGCTCGGCAACCCGGTGCCGAGCAGCATCTTCTCGGTCGGACGCAACGGCGGCGGTTACTCGGAAGCGTTCAGCGTCACGCGCGACAACCTTCTCTATCGCTTCTGGCAGGACCCCCTCACCACGCAGTGGTACAGCGGCGAGATCGCGTTGCAGGAGCGCGGCGCGATGGCCAGCGTGCCCGCGCACAGCGTCGAGCTCACCGTCGTCGACAACGCCGGCTACCCAAGAGCGGAAGCGGCCGTCACCCTCCACACCTCCACGCTCGTGCCGCTGCGCATCAACGGCCTGTACTACGTCGTCAGCGAATACGACGGCGTCACGGTGAAGAGCGGCACCGACGGCAAGGTGATGATCGAGCGCTTCACCAACGCCCTCACCTCGCCGACGCTGTTCGTCGTCACGCCGTTCATGGCGGAAGGGGAAGGGGTGACGGTCGAACCGAACGCGAGCCTCCAGGATCAGATGCGCCTCACCACGCAGGAAAACGTGTGGGACGCGCGCGGCGCCGACGGCGACTATCTGCTCAAGGGCGACAACCGCACGCCCGAGAACGCCGAAGCCATTGCCGGGATCATGCAGCGCTCGATGTCCCTCGGCTATCCGCCGCCGGCGGCGACCGCAAGTCAGCGCTACATCGGACGCAATCGCAGTGTCACCGGACTGCGGCACGTCAAACGCGGCGAGTCGCCGTTCCGCAATGGACTGCGCCACATTTCCGAGCAGCACTGGCACGTCACCTTAGGCGACGGCGAGATCCGCGTCCGCGACCTCACGCGCGACGAAGTGCCCATGCTCCTCGCCTCCGCTCCCAACGCGGCGCAAGGCTTCGGCGGCATCGACTGGGGCAACATCTGGCAGTCGGTGAAGGAGCGCGCCGGCGAGATCTGGGGGACGCTCAAGGAGTTCGTCGTCACCACGATCATCGATCCGATCACCGGCCTCGTCGACAAGGTGAAGGTCTTCTTCAAGCTCATCATCGATCAGGTCGAGCAGTGGATCGACACCGTGGTCACCGCGTTTCAGCAGGCCTTCGACATCGTCGAGGGGATCTGGAACAAGCTCAAAGTCTTCTTCGAAGATCTCTTCAAGTGGCTCGCCTTCCTCTTCCAGTGGGACGACATCCGCCGCACTGCCGACGCCGTAGAACACTCGTTCAACGCCACGCTCGATTTCTTCACGATGGCGATGACGCAGATGCGGCAGAGCGTCGACGAAGGATTCGGCCGATTCGAGGAAAACATCAAGGGCTGGTTCGATACCTACATGGCCAGTCTCGGCGATCAGGAGACCACCGGTCAGTTCCTGTCGCCGACCGGACGCGAGTCGCCGACCGTCGACGCCGGCACGAGCCACAACCCGCTCCTGAACGGCTACATGCAGAATCTCGCTGACGGCGTGCAGATCTCGGCGCCCGCGTCGACGAGGAACACCGATGCTCTCGATGCCGTCGTCGCGGAGCTCGAGAAACTCGCCAACAACTTCCAGTTCGGCAGCGGCAAGGCCGTGTTCGACGAAGCGATCGCGTACTTTCAGCAGGCGGGCTCCAGTCCCGACAACTTCTTCACCCTCGTCTACAAGGGCCTCGTCAAGCTGATGGAGGCGATCGCGCTGTGGGGTGTGGCCGTCGCGCGCGGCGTCGTCCTGTCGCTGATCGACATCGTCATCGACCTGGTCGGCTTCATCAAAGAGATGGCCAACGAGGAGTGGGAAGTCCCGTTCGTTTCCGCGCTCTACAAATTCATCACCGGCGAGTCGCTGACCTTCCGCCCGATCCGCATCTTTGCGTACATCGTGGCCATCCCGACGACCATCGTCTACAAAGTCGTTGATGGAGGCGCGCCGTTCCCCGACCAGGCGAGCGTCGACGCGTTCCGCAGCGAGTACACCGCCAACTATCTCGCACGGCAGGCCGGCATCATCACCACCAACGGCAAAGACAGCGGCGACGCCGTCGTACTCGCGGGGCCGCGCCCGGTGTGGTCGCAGATTCTCGGCACCGCGTTCGGCATCCTCACCGTGGTGATGATTCCGATCGATACCGCACAGGCGTTCTTCACCGCCGTTACTCCAATCCTCAAGCCGCCCAAGTTGCTCGGCTGGGCGTTCGTCACAGGGCGCGCGCTGTGGTCGATCTTCTCGATTCCGTGGGCGATTCAGGAGGACGCCGGCGGCCTCGGTTGCTCCCTCGGCACGAAGGAACTGAACAACACGCGCTGGCTCTGCAACGCCATCGGCGGCCCGTTGCGCGGCTACTGCATCCTCGCCGTCCGCGATTTCGCCAAGAAACCGGTTCCTCCATGGGTCGGCGAATCGACGCTCGCCCTCTGGGGAGTTGCGAACCTCGGCTGGGTGCTGGCAATCACGATCGAGGGAGGTGTCTGGGACGCGGAGCAAGCCTCGGAGAACATCATGATGACCCTCGGTCCACAGGCGCTGCGCATCTGCCCGATCGACGTCGTCTACGAGGCCACCTACGGCGTCAGCCTGGCCATCCTCGTGGGCGGATTGGTCAGCTATCTCGCCATCGCCGGCATCCACTTCCATCAGACCTGGAAGTCGCAAGCCGAAGAAGCCGACGCACGCCTCCTGCAACTCCGCTATCTCCCCGCTTAGTGCTGATGCGGATCCATTGAAGACGTTCCGGCGCGACCCACGCGCCGGGACGATTCGAAGCGCGGCGATCGCGCGCGAACGGTAGGGAACTGCCGCCGCGCGTCACTCCTATGGCGAGGGAGAGGT
>DASVRB010000144.1:0-2360 GCA_036388835.1 Thermoanaerobaculia bacterium
AGAACCGCTGCTCTTTTCGCCGAACAGCGCCTGACCGCCGCGGATCGCAGCGGCTCCCGATCCGCGACCGCCGAACGTTGCGGTTCCGTGTTCCGCCGTGCTCGCTCGGCGTTTATCATCCGCCGCCATGAATCAAATGCAACCGATCACAGTCGCTCAGTACGGCATCGGCCCCATCGGCGCGGAGATCGCGCGTCTGCTGCTCACCAAACCGTGGATCCGCGTCGTCGGCGCGGTCGACATCGATCCGAACAAGATCGGCAAAGATCTCGGCGAGGTGATCGGGCTCGGACGCCCGATCGGCGTGATCGTCACCGCCGAGCTGGAAGGGAAACCGGACGTGGTGTGCCACTCGACCGGCTCGCGGCTGCGCGAAGTGGCCGGCCAGCTCGAGTCGCTGCTCTCGCGCGGCTGTCATGTCGTCTCGACGTGCGAGGAGCTTTCGTTCCCGCTCGACCGCGAGGTGCGCGAACAGCTTCAGCAGGTCGCTCGCGCGGCGAACGTGGCGCTCCTCGGCACGGGCGTCAATCCCGGCTTCGTGATGGACAAGCTCCCGCTGACCATCACCTCGGTCTGCCAGGAAGTGCAGTCCGTCGAGATCATCCGCATCCAGAACGCCTCCACCCGCCGCGAGCCGCTGCAGCGCAAAGTGGGCGCCGGGATGACCACCGACGAGTTCCGCGCCGCGGTCGGCGCGGGCCGCATCAAGCACATGGGACTCAAGGAGTCGCTGATCATGGTCGGCAACGGCCTCGGCGTGGAGTTCGACAGCGTGTCGGAAGAGACCATCGAGCCGATCGTGGCCGATCGCGAGATCACCACGCAGTACCTCAAAGTCGCCCCCGGCCAGGTCGCCGGCGTGCACCAGACCATCTACGGCAAAGGGCGCATCAACGTCAGTCTGGAGCTGCGGATGTACGTCGGTGCGGAAGACGTCGCCGCCGACAAAGTGATCGTGCGCGGCGTCCCCGACGTCGAAATGACCATCAAAGACGGCGTCCACGGCGACCGCGCCACCGCCGCCATGGTCGTCAACTCCATCCCCCGCATCGTCCTCGCCCGCCCCGGCGTGCTGACGATGGACGACATTCCTATTTCGTTTCGCTGACGCGAAACGCCTTAGGCGCTTAGGCGCTTAGGCGCTTAGGCGCTTGGGTGCCGCGTCGCTTGCGCCATGTTTCGCTCATCGATGCACGCGCACTTCAAAATGAACGCGTTAGAAACACGCGTTACCCAAGCGCCTAAGCGCCTCAATTAAGCGCCTGCTGGTTCGATGCACGCGCACTTCACAATGAACGCGTTAGAAACACGCATTACCCAAGCGCCTACGCGCCTAAGCGCCTAAGCGCCTCAATTAAGAAAAATGCACATCTTCCTCACAGGAGCTACCGGTTACGTCGGCGCGGGCATCGCGGCGGCGCTCATTCGCGCGCGTCATGACGTGACGGCGCTCGTTCGTTCGGACACCAGCGCCGCGCGCGTGCAGAGTTATGGGATCACTCCCCATCGCGACGATCTGCGCGAGCCCGATACGTATCGCGACGTTGCGCGTGGCGCCGATGCGATCGTGCACGCGGGTGTTGAAGGAGGGGCCGATCGGATGGACGTCGATCGCTTCTTCATCGACGCGGTGGCCGGTCCGAATCTCATCTACACCTCCACCCTCTTTGTCCTCGGCGATGTCGCGAACGGCGACGAGTCGTCACCGGCCAGCGGCGTGCGCGCGGAGCACGAGCGGATCGTGCTCGATGCCGGCGGCGCGGTGATTCGGCCGGGGATGATCTGGGGCGCGGAAGGGGCGTTCCTGTTCGAGCACCCGATCACCATCGGCGACGCCACCAACCGCTGGCCGCTCGTGCATCGCGACGACGTCGCCGAGCTCTATCGCCTGGTCGCCGAGCGCGGCGCGCGCGGCATCTTCCACGCCGTGACCGAAGTGCGCGTCGCCAGCGAAGTCTTTCCGGGAAAAGAGGTGCCGCTCGACGAAGCGCGCAAAGAGCTCGGCGGATTCGCCGACGCCCTCGCGCTCGATCAGCACGTCACCGCGGCGCGGTCTGCCGCGATCGGCTGGCTACCCACCAGACGATGGCAATGACCCCGAACGCGCCCCACAGCACCACCCACGCGGGGTGCGCCGACTCGAGCCAGTTCCACCCCGCCAGCGTGAACGCCCACAGACCGTAGACCAGCAGGAAGACGCGCCGATGCTGCGCGTCGTCCTCGATCCCCGCCGCGATCGACGCGCCGAGGATGAGCGTGGGGACGAAGCCGAGTGCGAGATTGAGGAGCAGCGTCACGGAAGGGGCGCAGTCTAGTTCATGGGGACACTGCCGCGGAATTCGCGACAACTGGTGGAGCGG
>DASVRB010000145.1:0-14056 GCA_036388835.1 Thermoanaerobaculia bacterium
GACCGCGACCGCCGGCCTCGCCGACGCGCAGGTGCGCGAGAGCGAGATCGCGGCGCAGCTCGGCGCGGACGAGGCGGAGCTCGCGGAAACGCGCACGGTTCACACCGATCGCACGCATCACGCCTCACGCGTTCGTGAAGAGATCGCCGGGCTGAGCGGCGAAGTGGAACGTCTGCGCTCGTTCCTGCAGCAGTCGGAGACGAACCTCGGCGATCTCGTGCAGCGCATCGACAACGCGCGCAACCAGATCGCCACGCTCGAACAGGAAGGCTCCGAACAGCAGTCGGGCCTCGACGAGAAAACGCAGCAGCTCGAGGCCGCGCGCGCGGAGCGCAACCGCGTCCGCGAGATCGCCGACCAGCTCGAGCGCGAGCGGCAGGAGCGCGGCGACGCCGTGCGCCGCAACGAGAAGGCGCTCGCCGAATCGCGCGAGTCGCTGATGCGCACCATCGGCAAGATCTCCGAGGCGCGCAATCAGGTGCACCAGATCGAGATCGCCGTCGAAAAGTGCGAGTTCTACCTGACCAAGCTCACCGAGAGCGCGCGCAAAGCCGCCGAGAGCCGCGACGGCGCCCGCTCGCAGATGTACGAGTGGGAGCAGTCCGTTCGGGATGCCGAGCAGAACCTGCTCGTGATGCAGCAGAACGCGCGCGACGCGCTCGTCCGCCGCGACGATCTCGCGGCGCGCCGTGAGTCGGGACGCGAGTCGCTCGCCAGCGCGCGCGACACCATCTCGCAGACGACGTACAAGGTCGACTCGCTCCGCTCGCTGCTCGCCTCACTCGAAGCGCAGGACGAGAACGTTCGCCGCGCGATCATGGAGCTGATCCCGAACGCCGTCGCCGCCGCCGAATCGGTGCGCGCCGCGGAAGGATTCGAAGCCGCGCTCGACAACCTGCTGCGCGAGGTCTCGAAAGCGATCGTGGTCGATTCGAGTGCGACCGCGTATGAAGCCATTCGCCGTCTGCGCGAGCGCGGTGCCGGCCGCGGCGCGTTCATGACCCTCGACTTCACGCCGCGCGGCGAAGGGACGCGCCGCGGCGACGCGGGCCAGTCGGTTCTCGGCGAAGGCGACGTCGCAGACGCGGTGCGCCTGGCGATGCCGGAGTCGTACATCGTCAACACGCTCGAAGAAGCGTTCGACCGCGCGCAGGAGCGTCCGCACGCGACGTTCGTGACGCTCGAAGGCGACATCGTGCGCGGCCCGCTCGTCATCGGCGGCAAGACCGAGGGCGCGACGCCCGGCGTCTTCTCGATCAAGCGCGAGATCGCCGACCTGGTCGCGCTCCTCGGCAGCGAGGAAACGCGCGCCAGCGGCATCGCCGCGGAACTGCAGGGACTCGAAGACGAGCTCCGCGCCGCGGACGACGCGCGCATCATCGCGGAAGAGCGCGCGCGCACCGCCGAGCAGGAGCTGCGCGAGAAAAAGAATCAGCGCGAGCGCGCCGGTGCGGAGCTGCAGCGCTACGAGAAAGACCTCGCCGTCGCGTCGGAAGAGCAGACGCTCTACATCGAAGAAAAGGAACAACTCCTCGCGCGGAAAGCGGCCGCCATCGGCGAAGTCGACGGGCTGCAGGCGCGCGAGGCGGAGCTGCACGAGCAGATCCGCGCGCACGAGGAACAGCTCGGCGAATCGCGAGCCGCGTTCGAGCAGATCACCGAGGTCGCGTCGAAGGCGCGTGTTGATGTCGAGACCGCGGCGGGCAACGTGAACGCGATTCAGCGCGAGCACGAGAACCTCTCGCGGATCGTCGTCTCCCTCGGCTCGCGCGCCACGCAGTTGCAGCAGGAGATCGACAACCTCATTCGCCGCCAGGGCGACACGGGTGTGGCGGTCGAGAACGCACGCACACAGCTCGAGCAATCGCTCGCGAAACTGCACGAGGTGTCGGAGACCCGCGTCGCGCTGGAAGCAGAAGCGGCCGATCTCACGTCGCGCGTGCAGGAGCTCGAGGCGCGTGCGCTCACGTCGCGAGAGACCTCGAATGCGGCGCGCAACGCGCTCTTCGAAGCGGAGCGTCGTCTCGACCGCGCAAAGTCGGCGTTCGATCTGCTGCGCGAACAGATCTCGCTCGACCTGCACGCCGGCATCGACGCGCTCGCCGACGCCGAGCCGCCGGCCGACGAAGAATCGCGCGCGACGCTCGAATCCGAGGCCGCGAAACTCAGTGACCAGCTCGAGAAAATCGGGCCGGTGAACGTTCTGGCCATCGACGAACATCAGGAGCTCGAGACCCGCGAGTCGTTCCTGCGCACCCAGCGGGACGACCTCGTGCAGTCGATCGAGTCGCTGCGCCAGACCATCCGCAAGATCAACCTCACCTCGCGCGAGCTGTTCCGCGAGGCGTTCACCCAGGTCAACGAATCGTTCACCACCATCTTCACGTCGCTCTTCGGCGGCGGCACCGCGCGCATGCAGTTGCTCGATGAAGAAGACGTACTGGAGAGCGGCATCGAGCTCGTGGCGCAGCCGCCGGGAAAGAAAAATCAATCGATTGCGCTGCTGTCCGGCGGCGAGCGCGCACTCACCGCGATCGCGCTGCTGTTCGCGATCTTCCGCTACAAACCGTCGCCGTTCTGCATCCTCGACGAGGTCGACGCCCCGCTCGACGAAGTCAACACCGAGCGTTTCGTCCGCCTTGTCCGCGACATGTCGCGCGACACCCAGTTCATCGTCATCACCCACTCCCGCCGCACCATGGAAGCGGCTGACGTGCTGTACGGCGTGACGATGGAAGAGGCGGGCTGCTCGCGGCTGGTGTCGGTGAACTTTTCGGAATTTGAATGATAGTTCCGCACGTCCTCCTGTAAAATCGAAGGCACACCTTCAACACGTACAGGAGGACGTATGGACACGTCGGTGCTCCGCGTGGAGCCGTCGCAGTCGTATTCCGCATTCACGAATGAACAGGCCGCGGCCGCGCCCGCGGGCGGGGACCGCACTGCCGTACTGGTCGTCCACGGCATGGGGCAGCAGCGAAAATTCGAAACGCTGAGCTCCGTCGTCGATGGCATCGAGCGCGCGTCCGGCCGCGTGAAGAAAGCCGTCGCACGCAACGTGCGGATCGGCGACGAGCGGGCCAGCCGCATGGAGCTGGAACTCGCGGACGGCCGCAAAGTCGACGTGTACGAGGCGTACTGGGCTTCGATCACCGAAGGGCAGGTCACGCTGCGCGACGTGATGTCATTCCTCTGGAGCGCCGCCTTCAACGGCTTCCGGAACAGCCGCACGAAGAATCCGTTCAAGCGCTGGATCTTCAACCAGCATCAGGAACCGGATGTCGCGGCGACGCCGGGCCGCAAGACGCGCTGGTACCTCGTCCTCGCCGCGGCCGTTCTGCTGTCTCTCGTGTTCATGAATTCGCTCACGCTGATCCTCGGAACGGCGAACGCGCTGGAAGCGGGACCGAAGTGGCTGAAGGATCCAGGCCTGGTGGAAGACCTCACGGCGTCGATCCTCATGTTTCTCGGCTCGCTCGCCGCATTTTTCGTCGTCTACAAGAGCGCGGCGCATCAGAAGGGGCCGGGGCAACGGCTCACGAAGCCGCTGCTCGTTTCGAAGCTCGGCCTCTGGATGTTTCTCGTGGTCTGCGGCGTAGCCATCCTCTCAGCGATCACAATGCTGCTGTCGATCGGACTGCAGCGGCACCGTGAGTTCTGGGACGGCCCTGCGCACATCGTGGGCGCGATCCTGCTCGCGGTCACCGTTCTGCTTCTTGCCGCCGCCGGCGCGATTGCACTGATGAATGTGCGGCGCTCCACACATCGCGCATCGGACGTGGCCGCAGCCGTTGCTGCATTCGCAGCGATTCCGGCGCTGCTGATCGTCGCGGCAACCCGTTCTGTCGACTTCAGCGAATCGGTCTTCGCCCTCATGCCGTCCGTGTACGTGCAGTGGCTCAGTCCTGCAATCGAGTGGATGGCCGCGCGATGGGCGGTCATCTGGATGGGACTGGCGTTCGTCAGCGCGCATGCGCGCAAGTTCCTCGTGCAGTACGTCGGCGATGTCGCGGCATATGTCGGCGGGACATCGCTCGACCGCTTCGACACGATTCGCGAGCGAATCAAGGACTGCACGTCGCGCACCGCGAACGCGATTTATCGCGCTGAAGAAAACGGTGCGTTTGCATACCGCAACGTCGCGATCGTCGGCCACTCCCTCGGCTCGGTCGCGGCGTACGACTGTCTCAATCGCATGCTCAATGAAGACGCGCATGCGAAAGGCGCACTGCGCGTCGCCGAGCGTACGACCGGCCTCGTCACCTTCGGCTCACCGCTCGACAAGACGGCGTTCCTGTTCGAGACGAACGTCGCCACACGCACTGCCGCGCGTGCCGCACTCGCCGCAACGGTGCAGCCGATGATCGCGCATCCACAGACGCTGTCGATTCCATGGACGAACATCTATTCGCCGTGGGACATCATCAGCGGCGACCTCAATTTCTACGGCCGCGCCGAGAGCGTGCCGCCGAAGAACCGCGTGGAGAATCTCGTCGACTACGACGCCGTCGCGCCACTCGGCGCGCACACGGAGTATTGGGACAACGATCTCGTCTGGATGAAGGTCAATGCGATTCTGCCGCGTCAGGAGAAGACTGCTGCGGTCAGCGACGCACCGCCGGCGCCGCCGTTGACGCCGCATTTGGCGATCCGGCCCGAAGCTTGAGCCACAGCGCGTTGAAGTGAAGAGGACCGGCTCGTGCCGGTCCTTTTTGTTCACGCCGTTCTCGCGATCATCGGTACGACCACGACATCGCCGTTTGCGTGCGTGATCAGGCGCCAGACGGCGGTGTCGCTCATTTCGGCGAGCTTCGATTCCGCGCCGCATTTGCGGCAAGGACCGGTGGCCGGCTCGGCGCCGAGCGGCACGAAGTGAAAGCGCTCCTTCCGGCACGAGTCACACAGCTCGCGCAGGACGTCGTAATTGATCAGGGACAGTCGTTCCATCGATGCACCTCTCCTCGGAAGCGCGGATTCTAGGTGCGGGTGAAGCGAACGCGTGTGAGGGAGGTCACGAAGAGGGAGCTTCAGGCATCCAGAGCGTACCGAGTGGAATCTCGATCGCGTCGAACGGCTCGATCCGGGCGACTTCGTCGCCGTATGTGCCGAGCAGCGCCCAGCGACCATTCACAAGCCGGAACGCTTCAATGAAGCGCTGAATGGGATCGACGATCCATGCATACGCCACTTCCGATCGTGCATACGCAGGCAACTTGAACATCCGGTCGAGTCGGCCTGTGCTCGGTGAGATGACTTCGCACACCCAATCAGGCGGCAACTCGAACGCGGCGGTGTTCTCGAGAACCGGCATCCGTTCACGCCGCCAGCCAGCAATGTCCGGCACAAGCACGTCCGGCCCGAGATGCAACTCCGGCTCGTCGAGGATCCACCATCCTCCCGGTCCATTGCCGCCGCCGTCATCGAAGTTGCTCAGGATTCTCGCGCCGAGTGACGAAGCTGCACGTGCGTGTGGAGACCGCGGCCGCGGCGACGTGAACAACTCCCCTTCGACAATCTCGGCAACGAGGTTGTCCGGGACCTTCAGCAGGTCGTCATACGTCGCGGGTTGTTTCGCCGGTTTCGCCACGTTCGTATTCTACGCGCCGCGTTCCATGCGAACCGTTGCGAGGCGCGTCACGAAGTCGGGAGCCACAGTGTGGCGAGAGGAAGCTCGATCGCTTCGAATGGCTCCACGCGCACGACGTCCTCCCCTTCGTGGGACGCCACGAGAACCCAGCGTGCGTTTTCGAGGCGATAGACTTCGAGGGTCTGCTGCTCCGGATCGACGAGCCACGCGTGCCGAACTTCACGGCGGGCGTAGGCCGGCAATTTCCGAACGCGATCAAGGCGCCCGGTCGATGGAGAAACGACCTCGCACACCCAATCGGGCGCCAGATCGAATGAGGCGGCACGCGGGATGACCGGCATCCGCTCGTGTCGCCACCCTGCGATGTCAGGTACGAGGACGTCCGGACCGAGATGCAACTCCGGCTCGTCGAGAATCCACCAGCCGCCACCACCACCGCCGCCATGGAAGTTGGTGAGAATGCGCGCGCCGAGAACCGAGGCGGCGGCGGCGTGCGGCGATCCCGGCCGCGGCGACGTGAACAACTCCCCTTCGACAATCTCGGCAACGAGGTTGTCCGGGACCTTCAGCAGGTCGTCATACGTCGCGGGTCGTTTCGCCGGTTTCGGCACGTTCGTATTCTACGCGCCGCACCACGGCCTCGGTGACGATCCAGGCGCTCACCAGACCGATCACCGCCGAGGCCGTGACGTCGCTGGTCCAGTGCCGGAATGCGAGCACGCGCGACATGCCGATGCCGGCGGCGAGCACGGATGCGACGACGCGCAACGGCACGCTGCGCGAGCCGAAGATGAGCACTCCGGCGAGCGCGAATGCGCCGACGGTGTGTCCCGACGGAAACGATGTCGACGAGCCGGGAGCGTAATGCGTCGGGCCGAGCCACAGTTCCGGACGCGCGCGGCCGACGAGATGTTTGATGATCTGCGCGAGGATGCCGGCCGCGAGGCCGGCCATGCTCATCGCGAGCGCATACGCGACCCAGCGGCGCTCGCGATAGGCGACGCCGGCGATCAGAAAAAACCCGACCAACATCACCGGATTCATCCCGCCGCCGAGGCGATTGAGGATGCGGATCACGTCCTCGATCCACTCCGACTGCACCCCCTCGGCCCACGCGAGCATCGCGCGATCGGCGAACAGCCAGACGCACGCGGTGACGAGTGCGCCGAGGGCGAGATGCAGCGCGTCGCGCCGCCACCACGCGCGCTCGAAACGCATCGCGCGCAACTGGCGCAGCGGCTCGCCGGCGTCGGCGTCCGGCTCCGCGCTCTGCACGATCAGCAACAGCAGCAGGCCGGCGATGCACCAGAAAACCACGTCCCACGATGGCGCCTCGCGTCCGAGAAACGAAAGCTCGTCGACGTCGAGCGATTCGTTGATCCAGAGCCGGTTCGCCGACACGACCGGCGACGGCCAGAACACCGACAGGATCAGCAGCGTGCAGAGCGCGGCCGCCGCATAACGGCGTTTCGCTTCGACCGGCAGACGCTGCCGCTCAGCGCCGATAGACATCGAACCACTTTCCGATCATCCGCAGCTCGTCGACCTTGCGGTAGCCGCGCAGCACATCCTCGATCTTCGACGCATCGCGGCGGCGCGCCACGATCACCTGCGGCGGAGCGGACGCGCGCAGCTCGTCGGCGTTCACGTGGCGCGCGCGCGAAAGCGAGTGCGGCATTCCGCGCGTCCAGAGGTGTGGAGCGACGTAAAGCGCGACCTGCTCCGGTGCGGCGTTCTGTTTCTGCAGCGCGCGGACGAGCGGCCGCGTCGAGGCGAGCTCGTTCGCCAGCGGCACGAGCGCGAGGCCGGCGTACGCGAGCGCGACCACCGGCACGAAACCGGTCGCGATCGTCGATGCGCGCAGCGTCGAGCGCATCGTGATGATCGCCGCCACGATCGCGCCGATCAGGAAGAGCGCGAACAGCATCCGCACGTCGAGCCGAGCGACGAGCGCGCCGTCTTCTTCCTTGATGTGATGCGGCTGAACGATCAGTCCTGCCGCGCCGACGATTGCGAAAAGCGACAGCATCACCAGATTCGCGCGGCGGCCCCACTCGTGATCGCGCTCCGCGTACGTGCCGGCGAGCAGCGCGACCGCCGGGAGCATCGCGATCATGTAGACGTCGAGCTTCGACGACAGCAGCGTGTACGGCACGAGCACCGCCAGGATCCAGCTCACCGCGAACTTTGCGCGGTCGTCGTCACGCCGGAACAGCGCGGCCACGCAGAGGAAAAACCATGGCGCGAGCGTCAGCGGCGCGCGCACGAGGTAGAACCACGGCGGCGACTTGTGCACCCACGCACCGACCGCGCGGCCCACCGTCTGCTTGTAGAAGATCTCTTTCCAGAACGCCTCGCCGCCGATCGCGATCGCCGGCACGAGCCAGAGCAGCGGCAGGAGCAGCATCGGCAGCAGCGCCAGCGCATCGCGCGCGACCGGCTTGCGGCGGCGGCGAATCGATTCAAACGCGAACAGCGCGAGCGTGATCACCGGCGCCATCGGTCCTTTGACCAGAAAGGCGAGGCCGCTCGCAACGCCGGCGCCGATCGGCAGCGAGCCGTTCGCGCGATAGATCAAGTAGGCGGAGAGCGCGAGCAGTCCCGCGAACGCAACGTCCATGCGCGCGGTCTGCGCGGAGCCCCACATCAATAGTGACGTGCCGCAGACGAACGCCGCCATCGTTCCGCCGAAGCGCTTCATGAGCAGCAGCAGAAGCGCGAACGAGATCAGCGACGGCAGGACGAACGGCCAGATCGAGTAGACGCCGAAGACGTGCGTCAGGAGGTCGACGGCCCAGAAATGCAGCGGCGGCTTGTGCGTGAAGGGAGTGCCGTCGAGCGTCGGGAGGAAGAACGAGCCGGCGCGCATCTCCCGCACGACCTGGCTGTACTTGGTCTCGTCGCCGACGTACAGCTCGCGCCGCAGCGGCGAGAGGAAAACGGACAAAACGACGATCGCGAGCGCGATCGGGAGGCGGCGCATGGCGCGCGGATTGTAGCGTAACGCTCGCTTCCGCAGTGACTTACGTCGCACGGCGCTGCGCGCGCCGGCTGGCAGGCGGAGTGCTAGAATCCCCGATTGCGGATAGGTACTTCGAAGGAGGAGGACAATCGATGTCGAATCGAACCGCTGACATTCAACAGCTGCTTTCCGATGAAGATCCCGAGTTTCGCCAGTGGGTGGATGAACACCACAAGTGCGAGGCGCGACTCAATGAGCTGAGCGCCAAAAGCGACATCAGCACCGAGGATGAGTTGGAAGAGAAGACGTTGAAAAAGCGGAAGCTCCACTTGAAGGACCGGATGGTCGATCGAATGCGTTCCTACGAGTCGTCCCACGCAGTTGCATAACCTTGCAGCACTTCAAGAACAACAAACCATCCGCAGTGAAGGGGGTTCCCAACGGAACCCCCTTTGCATAACATCGCGCGCCGAGGCCCGACAGGAGATGCACTTTCCAAACGCTCCGATCGTGACGCTGGCGGCGCTTCCGCCGCTCGTACAGTCGCACGCTCCTGCGATTCGCGTCACAGGGACTCCGCAGTGAGCGCGATGAAGCCGATGCGGCCGAACTTCCGCCGCGGTGTGTACGTCATCCCGACCTCGCTGACGCTGCTCAACATTTTCTTCGGCTTCCGCGCAATCATCTACGCCACGCGCGCGATCGAAGCGAACGCCCTCGGCCGCACCGGTCTCGCGGTCGATTTCTTCGAGACGGCCTGCCTCTCACTGTTGTTCGCGGCGGTCTTCGACACGTTCGACGGCATGATCGCGCGCCAGCTCAACGCCACCAGCGAGTTCGGCAAGGAGTACGACTCGCTCGCCGACGTCTGCACGTTCGGCGTCGCGCCGGCGGTGCTCGTGTACGCGTGGGGTCTGCAGGTCTTCGAGAAACTCGGCGGCGGAATCGCCTTCCTGTTTCTCGCCGCGGTCTCGCTGCGGCTCGCACGCTTCAACGTCATGACCGGCAAGACCGACTACCGTTACTTCGTCGGCCTCCCCAGTCCCGCGGGCGCGCTCATTCTCGCGTCGATGATTTTCTACGCGCCGGTGCCGGTGACCGATCGCCGCTTCGCGATCATCGTGATGCTGCTGACGATTGCCACCGCGTTCTCGATGGTCTCGCCGGTCCGATATCGCAGTCAGAAAGGGCTCTCGCTTCAGAAAGAGCGCTCGCTGATGTACTTCGTGGCGATCGCGCTGATCCTCGGCCTGGCCTTCCGCTGGCCGCGCGAGTTCTGGTTCGCCGGCTCGATCGCGTATCTCGTTTCCGGACCGCTCGTGAAGCTCTGGTCGCTCGCGTTTCCGAAGCCGCCAACCACGATCGGAACGCAGCCGACCGAGATCCTGCCGGTCGAAGTCCCCTGACCGCCCCCTCGTGATACAACGCGCCGCACCATGGCGCACCCCAAATCGCAGGCCGGCTACCGCGTCGGCATCATCAATCCGATGACCCTGGTCGGGCACGAGATCACGACCATCCTCCGCGAGCGCGGCTTCCCGTTCTCGAAAATCTCGCTGCTCGATTCGAGCGGCGAATCGGCCGGCGCATTGACGGAGATCGACGCCGAGCCGGCCGTCGTCGCGCCGGTGTCGCAGGAAGGTCTCGACGATCTCGACCTCGTTTTTTTCTGCGGCTCGCCCGAAGCCAATCGTGAATGGATCGCGCGCCACGCGGAGGACGACTTCATCGCTGTCGATCTGTCGCAGCCGACCGGCACCGACGACGGCAAGCTCGCCATCTCCGGCATCAATCTCGACGAGATCGTCGAAGGCGACGACGTGCTCGTGTCGCCGCACCCGATTGCCATTCCGATCGCGCTGATCCTTCATCAGATCGCGACGCTGGCGCAGGTCGAGAGCTGCGTCGCCACGGTCGTGCAGCCGGCGTCGAACTTCGAGCAGGACGGCGTCGAGGAGCTGGCGGCGCAGACGATCAGTGTTCTCAACATCGCGCCGGTGCCGAAGAAGGTGTTCGACCGGCAGGTTGCGTTCAACCTCTATCCCGCGGTCGAGCGGCGCGAAGATTTCATCGTGTCGCAGGTGCGCGGCATCACCGACGCGCGCATCGAGCTGGCGCTGCAGGTGACGCAGGGGACGATCTTTCACGGCCACACGTTCTCGCTGTTCATCCGCACGCGGCAGCCGCTGTCGGACGAGCAGATCGTCGATGCGTTCCGCGGCAATCCGGCGTTCGCGTTGCCAGAAGGCGATCAGCAGTTCGGCACGATCGACGCCGCCGGCAAGGACGAGGTGCTGATCGCGGAAGTACGCGCGGACGCCGCCGTGCGCAACGGATTCTGGGTCTGGGCGGTTTGCGATAATCTCCGCCGCGGCTCGGCGCTGAACGCCGTTCTGATCGCGGAAAAAGCGCTCTTCGATTCCGGCACCACCAACTGAGCGCCGCCGCGCCGCCCACGACCGATCACAATTTCCGGAGGCAGAAATGCAGGATTTTTTCGAACCGAAATCGGGTGATGTCGCGCCCGACTTCCGACTCCCGTCGACGCGCGGCAAGGAGATCACGCTCAAGGAGTTCCGCGGCAGCGACGTGATCCTCTATTTCTATCCGAAGGACGACACGCCCGGCTGCACCGCGGAGGCCTGTTCGTTCCGCGACCACGAAAACGATCTCTCGAAAGAGCACGCGGTGGTCCTCGGCGTGTCGATCGACTCTCTCGAATCGCACGAAAAGTTCGTCGAGAAACATCACCTCAACTTCCCGCTGCTGTCCGACGAAACAGCGGACGTCGCGAAGATGTACGGAGCCTGGAAAGAGAAGAACCTCTACGGCCGCCGCACCTGGGGAGTCGCACGCATCACCTACTGGATCGGCGCCGACGGCCGGGTGAAGAAGGTCTACAAGAAAGTCGACACCGCCAACCACGCCGAGGATGTGCTCGCGGATATCCGCGCGTCGCGGAAGAAATGACGGCGCGCTAAGCGCGACGTCATCCCGAGCGCAGCGAGGCTGCGCTCGCCCGTCGTCATCCTGAGCTTTAGCGAAGGATCTCAGCCGCGACGGCCGTCGCATTTTGAGATCCTTCGCTCACGCTCAGGATGACGGGAGGGCGTAGGACGCGCGGCCGCTACGACGTCGCGACCGCGCTCACCGCGCGCAACCGCTTCGCCGCCTCATCGAGCGCCGCAAAGTCTTTCGCGAAGCAGAAGCGCAACAGGCGATCGCCGCGATCGCTCGCATAGAACGACGGGCCCGGCACCGACGCGACTCCTGCTTCCTCGATCAGCGCCATCGCCGCTTCGCGTGCATTCGAGAAGCGTTTCGGGATCTCGGCGAGCATGTAGTACGCGCCCTGCGGCACGAATGGTTTGAATCCACCTTCGGTCAGCGCCTCGGCGAGCACGTCGCGCTTCTTTTCGTAATCGAGCGCGAGGTTGCGGTAGTAGTCCTCGCCGATGTCGAGCGCACGCGCGATGCCCCACTGCAGCGGCGTCGGCGCACAGACGTAGAAGAGATCGTTCACGAGGCCAATCGGACCGATCACCCGCGCATCCGCCGCGACATAGCCGATGCGCCAGCCGGTGACGGAGAACGTTTTCGAGAAGCCGCTGATCGTGATCGCGACGTCGCGCGCGACGGAAGCCATCGATAGATGTTTGCGGCCGTCGTACACGATGTATTCGTAGATCTCATCGGTGAACACCCAGGCGTTGAACTCGCGCGCGAGCTCCGCGATCCGCTCGAGCTCTTCGCGCGTGAAGACCTTCCCGCATGGATTCGACGGCGTGCAGACGATGATGCCGCGCGTCTTCGGGCCGAACGCGGCGCGCAGCAAATCGAAGTCGATCGACCAGTCGGGCAACTGCAGCGGGACGTATTTCGTCTCGATGCCGAGGACCTTGAGCGTGTTGAGGTGATAGCCGTAATACGGCTCGAAGAGGATCACTTCATCGCCGGGATTGAGCGTCGCCATCGCCGCCGCGGCGAATCCGCCGGTCGAGCCGACGCTCACGACCAGCTCCGTGGCCGGATCGACGCGGAAGCCGTTGAAGCGCTCGCATTTCGCGGCGATCTTCTCGCGCAGCGGATCGATGCCTTCGAACTTCGAGTAGGTCGCTTTGGAGGAGCGGATCGCGTCCGTGGCTCCTTCGACGAGCTCCGGAATCGTCGGGAGATCGCAGATCCCCTGGCCGAGGTTGATGCCGCCGACGCGCTCGCATTCGCGCGACATGCGGCGGATGTCGGACTGCACGAGACCGCGCAGACGGTCGCTGATCTGATTCATGGACGGTAGTGTAGCTGCACGCGGACGGCCGTCACCGTTCCGTGCGTGCGCAGCGCGCGCAACCCCTTTGTTCTCAATGCGGAATACTCAGCAGTAGCGCGGCACCCCGAGTGCAGAGGGAGCGGACCGAGTGAAAGGAACGCTTCCCGTGAAAACCTCCAAACTGCTGCTCCTCGCAACCCTCGTCACGCTGGCCGTGCCCGCGTTCGCGCAGGTCAACGACACGTACGTCATTCCGGCCGCCGCGAACGCCCGCGGCGCATTCGGCACGCACTGGATGACGCGCTTCAGCATCTTCAACCCGCAGCTCGACTATCCGCTGGTCGTCAGCGTCACGTTTCTCCCCACCGGCGGCGCGCAGGGCATCGAGGAGCTGATCGAGCTCCCGCCGAACTCGCTCGCCTACTCGGACAACATCCTCGACGACCTCTTCGACGTGAGCTCCGGCAGCGGCTCGCTGCTCGTCGCCGCGTTCGCGGAAGACAATCCTGGCGTGCCGGACGAGATCCTGGCGCGGTCGTTTCTCGTGACGACCGACACGTTCAACAATCATCCGAGCGGCACGTACGGTCAGACCATCGAGGGCACCTGGACCGGCCTGCTCGATTTCGAGGTCGATCTCATCAGCTCGGTCGCTCACGGCATCCGCAACAGCGGCAAGTGGCGCACGAACGTCGGCGCGGTGAACCTCGGCCGCTGCGTCGCGAATCTGCTGGTCAACGTCTACGACGCCGACGGCCGCAAGATCCTGAATCAGGCGCCGTACGCGATCCCTCCGCTCGGGCACATGCAGGACCGGCTGCCCATCGCCGTGGAGAACGGCTCCGTCGAGTTCTTCGTCAGCGATCCCTGCGCGAATGACGACGATCGTTACGCGATCGTCTTTCCGTATACATCGACGATCGATCAGCAGTCCGGCGATCCGACGTACCAATCGCCGAAGCTGCTCGCCACGGCGAACGTGCTCTACGCGAAAGGCCGCAAAGTCGACCCGCATGCGCTCGGCAAGAAGATCGATTCGGCATACGCGCGCAATGTCCGCGAGAACGCGGAACGCCGCGGCCGCGCATCGCTGAAGAGAACCGCCACCGGCTGGGAGATCACGCAGTAGGAAGTGGAGGACAGGCAATCCTGCCTGTCCTCGCTACGCACCGCGCCAGGTGGAGGACAGGCAATCCTGCCTGTCCTCGTTGCGCACCGCGACAAGTTCGACGACAGGCGC
>DASVRB010000146.1:0-7460 GCA_036388835.1 Thermoanaerobaculia bacterium
GTCGCCGCTTTGACTGCGGCGGGGGTGGTCGCCGCGTGATGGAGTGAAAGCGGCGACTGGCGTCGCCGCACTCCAAACTGTTCGGCGCGGGTCACGAGGTCGATGTGTCTTGCGTACGCCTCTTCGATCGTGTCGCCCCAGGTGATCAGGCCGTGGTTCATCAGGATCAAACCGGTCGCATCCGGCTTTGCGTCGAACGCGTCGCCGACGTCGCGGGAGAGGCGGAAGCCCGGCCGGCGATACGGCACGAGGATGACGTCATCGCCGAAGCAGGCGCGCACGGTCTCTTCGCGCCCTTTGGTGTTCGTCAATGCGAGGATCGCGTCGGCGTGCGTGTGCAGCACGGCGCGCGCGGGGAGAAATGCGTGCAGCAGCGTCTCGATCGATGGCCGCGCGCTGGCCGGATCGATCAGGCATTTCGCGAGGTAGTCGACCATCTCCTGATCGCTCATCTCCTCGTCGCGCGCGCGCAGCGGCGCGATGTAATCGAGGCGCACGGCGGGGAACTGCTTCGGCACGATCGACTTCATGTCGCTGCCGCTGCTCTTGATGTACATGACGTCGATCGTGCGGCCGAGGAGGTCGGTCGATTGCGATTTGACACTGTTGTTGCCGCCGCCCCAGAGCACGAGCCCCTCTTCCATTCCGACGAGGCGTGACTGATAGACGAGCTGCTCGATCTCGGGTTGCGGCGCTTCGGCCCAGCGGTTCTGCATGGCGGCGAATAGTATGCTTTCGGGCGTGCCACTCAGCAGTCGTGAGCGAAGCCGCCTCATCGAAAATCTGGTCGATGAATTGAACGGCGCGGCGTTGTACGACTCGCTCGCCGCGGCCGAAAAAGATACGCGTCTTGCCGAGGTCTATCGCCGCCTCGCCGTCGTCGAAAAACGCCACGCCGACCGCTGGCGCAAACGGCTCGAGGAGGCGGGCGAAACGCTTCCTCCATTCAAGCCGTCGTGGCGCACGCGCACGCTCACGTTCATCGCCCGACATTTCGGCACCGGCATGGTCCTGCCGTCGCTGCAGAAGCTCGAACAGGCCGGGACGACAAAGTACGCGACGCAATCGGACGCGCAGGATTTTCACGGCGACGAGCGCTCGCACTCGCGCGTGATCGAGCTGATGTCGCAGATGCGTGGCGGCTTCGCCGGCAACGATGTGGCGCGACTGGAAGGGCGTCATCGCACCGGCGGGGGCAACGCACTCCGCGCCGCGGTCCTCGGCGCGAACGACGGGCTGGTCTCGAACCTCAGTCTGGTGATGGGCGTGGCCGGCGCGGCGATGAACGAGCGGACGATCCTCATCACCGGTATCGCCGGCCTGATCGCCGGCGCCGGCTCGATGGCCCTCGGCGAATGGCTGTCGGTGCAGAGCTCGCGCGAGCTCTATCGGCATCAGCTCGAGACGGAAGAGGAAGAGCTGCGCACCGCGCCGGAAGAAGAAGAGGAAGAGCTTGCGCTGATCTATCAGGCGCGCGGGCTCGATGAAGCGCAGTCGCGCGCATTCGCGGCGAGCATGATGAGCAACAAGGACACGGCGCTGGAGACGCTCGCGCGCGAAGAGCTGGGCATCGACCCGGAGGAGCTCGGCGGCTCGCCGTTGGAAGCGGCGATCACGTCGTTCGTGCTGTTCGCGATCGGCGCGATCGTGCCGGTGCTGCCATTCGTGTTTGCGCGCGGTATGAGCGCGGTGCTGCTCAGCGTCGCGTTCAGCATGCTCGCGCTGTTCGTGCTCGGCGTGGCGATCACGCTCTTCACCGGACGCGGCGCATTTGCGTCGGGCCTGCGGCAGGTTTCGTTCGGTCTCATCGCCGCGGCGTTGACGTTCGGCATCGGCCGACTGGCAGGCGTCACGCTGGCGTGACCTGAATCGGGAACTTCGCCGCTGCGATTTGCGTCATAGAAGGCCTGTGACGAACCTTTCCCGCATCGCGCTCGTGCTCGCTTTTACGACCCCGCTCTTCGCCGATCCGATCTCCGATCTCCGCACCGCTCTCGCTCGTCTCGACGGTCGCGACTCGATTCGCGCCACGTACGAACTGCAGCGCGCGGTTGCGAACGAGGGGAAATTCAACGACGACAAGTTCACCGGCAAAGTGACGGTGGAGCTGGAAGGCGACGCTTCCGGATTCCGCGTGGTGTTCCCGCGTCCGCTGCTCGATCAGCTCGCGCGCGAGCAGAACGCGGAGGCGCGCAATCCGAAGCTGAAGACGCCGACGGTGAGCGCGGTGAACGAGATCGATCCGGTCGAGACGGCAGAAGCGATCGACTTCGCGCCGGTGCTCGTGCGGATGGTCGAAGGGGCAAAAGTCGTCTCCGACGGCGGCGGCACATGGCAGGGCAAACCGGTGCGCGTCCTCGTGCTCCGCCTCGCCGACGAGCCGCACGACGGCCCGGGCAAACTGACGATCGTCGAAAACAAACTCACGTTGTGGCTCGGTCCTGACGTCGTACCGCTCGCGGCCGAGCACATCGGCGCCGGCAAGTTTTCGTTCCTCGTCTTCAAAGGCGAATCGCGTCAGAAAAGGAGCTGGCACCTCGCCCGCGTCGGCAACCGCCTCGCCGCACTGCGCCACGAGTCGACCCAGTCCAGCTCGGGCATGGGGCAGAAGGGGAACGAGAGCGTGGTGGCGACGGTGAAAGTGCACTGAGGCGGCAGCGCCGACTTATGATGCGCGGCATGTCGACACGTGAATATTTCTCCAAGCGTCTCGCCGCCGAAATGCCTGCCTTCGTGAAGGTCATCCGCGCTCTGCCGGAGGACCAGCTCCATTACAAACCGCACGAGAAAAACACGCCCGCCGGTGCGCTGGCGTGGCAGATCGCGACGGAGATGGCCGGCATCGCGGAGCTCGCCGAATCGGGCGAGATCAATTACAAGCTCGCCGAGCAGCCGTCGCTCGACGAGATCGCCACCGCCGTCGAGAAGAACGCGAACCTCGCGCTCGAGCGGCTCAAATCGACGACCGATGAGCTGTGGAACCGTCACGGCCGTTTTCTCTACGGCGGCCAGGTGGTGTGGGAAGCGAGCGTCGAAGATCTCGCCTGGGGCTTCCTGCTCGATCTCGTTCATCACCGCGGCCAGCTCAGCGCCTACCTGCGCCCGATGGGCGGCAAAGTCCCGCCGATCTACGGCCCGTCCGCGGACGACCGCGGTTAAGGCGAAACACACACACTCACTGTCATCCCAAGCGTGGTCGAGGGACCTGGGCGGGTGGTGCGCGATGCACATGCCTCGCGCGATCCTCCCGTCCAAGCCCTCGACTACGCTCGGGGTGACAGGTGGGGGAGGTCATCGCAGCGGGTTCGGCTCTGGCGAAACGTCGGCGGGCTAAGAGCCCGCCGCTCCACTCACGCCCGTCATCCTGAGCGTTAGCGAAGGATCTCAAAATGCGACGGCCGTCGCGGCTGAGATCCTTCGCTGACGCTTAGGATGACGAAGGGGATTGGTCGTCGCGATCGGAAATGCATCAGGCCCTCAACCGAATCCGGAAAATCGACCCTTTTCCCACTTCACTCTCAACCGTGATCGTGCCGCCGTGCGCTTCGACGAGGCGTCGGGTGATGGCGAGGCCGAGGCCGACGCTGCGTTGTTTGCTGAACTTGACGGTCGAGAGGCGTTTGAATGGTTTGAAGAGGTCTTCGCGCTCTTCGGGCGGGATGCCGGGGCCGCGGTCTTCGACTTCGACCGTGACGAAGCCGGCTTCGGCGATCAGGCGCACATCGACGGCCGATTTCTGCGGCGAGTACTGCACGGCGTTCGAGACGACGTTCTGCACTGCCTGACTGATCTTGATGCGGTCGAGCTGCAGCGGTGGCAGGTCGCGGTTCGGTGTGTAGCGCACCTCGACCTGTTTGACTTCCGCGAGGATGCGCATGGTGGCGATGACCGTGCTGACGAGCGGATCGAGCCTCGATTCCTCGAGATTCAGGCGGACGTGGCCCGCTTCGATCGCGGAGAAATCGAGCACGTCGTCGACCAGGCGGAGCATGTAGGTGCTGTTCGAGCGCAGGCGGTCGAGCAGCACGAGATTGTTCTCGCTCATCTCTTCCGCGTCTTCGATCAGAAACGTGATGAAGGCGGCGTTCGCGTTGAGCGGATTGCGCAGGTCGTGCGCCGCGACGCCGAGGAGCTCGTCTTTGTAGGCATTGAGCCGCTTCAGCTCCGCGACCGTGCGCGCGAGCTCGCGCTGCGCCGTCACCAGCTCGTTGTTGACGCGGGCGAGCTGTTCGTACAGCTCGTAGGTCGATTGCGTGCGGCGGATCTCCTGCGCGAGCGAGTGGAACGGCGGCTGCGCGTGCTCGCGCGCGATGAGCTCCGCGAATGGCGCGGCGTTCGCGGGGTCGATCACGGCGACGACGAATAGATCCTCGTTGCTGCAGAAGCCGTAGCAATGCACGTCGCGGCTGCCGAGGCGAATTGGACTGGAGCGCGAGAACCCGGCGTTGTCGACGCTGCGGAGGAAAAGCGCGCACGTCTGCTTCGATGCCGCGTCCGCCGACGCGCAGAGCGAATCGCGCACGGCTGCTCCTTGCAGCGACGCGAGCACGACGCGTTGCACGCTGCCGTCTTTCGTGCAGACGAGCGCAATCCCTTCAGGCGGAGCGGAATCGTTCGAGGAGCTCGAGGCAGTCATCTGCATTTGCGGCGTAACCGTCGGCGCCGATCCTACGCCATAGCTCGGGTGCGGTGAGGAACGCGCGTCCACCGACGATCACTTTCGCGTGCGCCAGCTCGCCGCGTGCGCGGAAAGCGCGGATCACGTCACCGACCGTGGCGAGGTGCGGCGGCAGCGTCGCGGAGACGAGCAGCACGTCCGCTTTCTGATCGACGCAAAGCTGCACCGCCGCGACCGGCGGCACGCTCGCGCCGAGGTACCACGTCTGCCAGCCCTGCAGCTCGAGCAGGTCCGTGATGATGCGCAGACCGATCTCGTGCAGCTCGCCGCCGACGCACATCGCCACCGCGCGGCCTTCGTGTTTCTCGCCGCCGAAGACGTGACCGTAGAGCTGCGTCATGATGTGCTGCGTGGCCGCGGTGCAGTAGTGCTCCTGCGCGACCGTGATCTGGTTCATCTGCCAGAGCCGTCCGATCTCCTGCTGCACCGGCTCGAACACTTCGCGATAGACGTCGCGGATCGGCGTCCCCGAGTCGACCGCCGCCGTCACCGCCTGCATCGCGTCGACGCGGCTGCCGCGCAGCAGCGCGTTCAGGTACTCGGAGGCGAGGCGCCAGAGCGGTGCACGCGGATCGAGCAGCGACGGCACGTCGTCCGGCATCGACGGCAGTTGTTCGATCGCGATGCTGATGTAGCGGATCGCCTCGCTGTGCGTCTGCGCGCCGAGCGTGCTGGCGATGATGTGCAGGTTCTCGGCGAGATCGTTCGCCGGCACCTTGCGCGTTGCCAGCATCACCTTCGCCCAGGCGATGTAGTCGGTGAACATTTCCGGACTGCCGGAGTCGAGCGCGATGGCGAGGTATTGCAGATGAAAGCGCGCGTCCTCGAGACAGCGCTGACGCCCTTCCTCCGGATAGCGCGCCAGCAGTTCAGGGTGCGCGGCGAAATGCCGGTCCGTGACCGCGGCGGCTAGCTCGTCGAGGTGCGTGCGGATCGCGTGCGCTTCCATCATGAGGCGACGTACCGGAAGCCGCGCAGCTCCGTCGCCGCCGCGTCGAGCTTCAAACCTTTCGGGATGTACGAGTGCGATTCGCGAAACTCGTGACTGCGGTGCCACACGCGGAAGCTTTCCTCATCTTTCCAATAGGTGACGAGCCAGAACTCTGCCGCATCTTCGGTGGGGGAGAGGACGTCCATCCGCACGAATCCCGGCGCCTCTTCGACGAGGTGCGGTCTCTCGCGAAATGCATCCGCAACCTCGGCTTCCATGCCGTTGCGCACGCGAAAGCGGCTGATCGAAACGTACGTCGGGGTCATTGGTCGAAAGTTATCACGAGCGCATGTGGGGATTAGGCGTTGCGTGTTGCGCGGGTGGCGCGGCAGGCGCGCCAGTTGACCCGCATCCGGGTCAACTCCCGACGTTCTGCTCACCGCCTGACCCGCCGCGGTCGTTGCGCGGTTTCGCCCGTTTCGAGTGCAAGTCGTTGCCGTTACTTAGAGTTGTAGATCATTCCTTCCATCCTGCCGCACATGGCTCATCGTTTGGAGTGGATGCGTCGCGTTAAGGAGGAGGAACAAATGCAACGCAGAACTCTCTCTCTGGTGCTCCTGCTCGTCGCGGCCGCGCTGCCGCTCTCCGCATCGCAGTTCATCGACGTACCGTTCGACGAGGTTGCGCGCGGCTCGCGCTACATCGTGCGGGCGCACGTCATCGACACCTACAGCGCGTGGGACGAATCGCGCGAGGTGATCTACACGTACGCGACGTTGCGCGTGACGCGCTACTTCGGCGAGACGACCGGCCCCGACACGCTGGTGGTGCGCGAGGTGGGCGGGACGATCGACGGCTACACGCAGGAAGCAGTCGGCTTCCCCGAGGTGCGGCGCGGCGAGCAGGTGGTGCTCATGCTCGCGAACGATGGCGCCGATCTGCGCATCCACGCGTACAACCAGGGCAAGTTCCTCGTGCGCCAGCGGGCCGGAACGGAAGTGCTGATCAGCGATCCGGTGAAGCAGGGCGACGTGCGACTGGAGCGTCCGCGCTTCAGCATGGCCGTCGATGCTGTCGGCGACGACGTGCCGGCCCTGACGATGGACGAGTTCGCGAGCATGGTCGACGACGCCCGTGCCGGCCTGCCACTCGATCGGACGCCGCTGCGCCAGCAGCAGTAAGAAGAAGGAGAACGAACCGTGAAGAAACAGACCATTCTCTCGATGCTCCTCTCCACCATCATCATCTGCGCGACCGCGCATCCGGTGATGGCGTACGTCCTTCTCTCACCGCGCCGCCGCTGGGCCTCGACGCCGATCAGCGTGCGCACCTACACCACCGGCAACAGCACCATCAGCGACGGCAGCGGCGGCGTGAATGCCACCGTCAGCGCGATCAAAGCGTGGGGCATCATCAGCTCCAGCACGACGACGACGGCCGCGGTCCGCGGGAGCGCGCCTGCCACCATCATGCTGAACACCAACGGGAACGTCTGCACCAGCACCTGCCTCGCCGCCACGCTCACCGGCTACTACACCTCGCAGACCGGCGACGACCGGATCTACGACGCCGACGTCTACACGAACCAGTCGCACCTGTACTACTCGTCGGGCGAGACCGGCTGCAGCGGCGAGTACGACATCAACAGCATCATGGTCCACGAGGTCGGCCACGTGATCGGCATCGGCCACTCCAACGTCGCCGGCGCGACGATGTACCCGTCGATCAGCGCCTGCAACACCGCCCCTCGCACGCTGGCCGCGGATGACATCGCGGCGCGGGACGATCTGTACTAATCGCGACCCGCTCGATTCGCAAGTGGAGGACAGGCAATCCTGCCTGTCCTCTTTT
>DASVRB010000147.1:0-12656 GCA_036388835.1 Thermoanaerobaculia bacterium
CAGCGCCGGGCGAAGACTTCGGCGGCCGGAAGCAGATCACCTGCGACGTCTTCAACACCGAGCTCGGTCCCGACGGCACCATCAACGCCATCAACGCCATCGCGGCGGAGAGCGCGGCCGCCCGCGCGATTCTCGACGGCCCGCCGAAGCGCGACATCACCGCCCGTACGTTCCGTGTGGCCCTGGCGAACAAAGCGGTGAGCGAGATCAAGGCCGACTGGGGCGTGGTGATGAAGGAGCTCGGCCCCGAGACCCGGCAGATCAATTCCGAGCATGTGACGGTCTGGTTCGACCCCGCCACCCGCCGCGCACGCAGCGCCTATCTCGAGGGCGGCTTCCGCTACGCCGACCCGAAGAACACCGCCTCCGCGTTTCGCGCCAGCTACGACATCACCGGCGACCGCCTGATCCTCACCACCGATCCCGGCTGGCAGGCCACAGTCAACGCCGACGGCCACATTCTCAAAGCGAAGCAGATCGAGTTCGCGCCGCGTGCGCAGACCGCGCGTGCGACCGGTTCGGTCATCGCGCAACTCGTCGGCAAAGGCAAAGGCGGCGGCGCGACGGCGGACGGAACGAACCTCTTCCCGACGCAGAAGCCGGTCTTCGTCAACTCGGACGAGCTGATCATGCGGCAACAGCAGAAGATCGCCCACTTCAGCGGCAACGTGCGCGCGTGGCAGGAGAACAACACCATCCTCTCGCAGGAGATGATGGTGCAGGGGAGCGGCGACAGCATCACCGCGCGCGGCAACGTCCGGACGCTGCTCTACAACACCTCGCCCGACGCCGCGCGCAAGACGCCGATGCAATCGACCAGCGACCAGCTCGTCGCCCGCCGCAACGACCGCCGCGTGGAGCTGACCGGGAAGGTGTCGATCGTCGACGAGACGCGCAATCTCAAGTCGGACAAAGCGACGCTCTTCCTCGATCAGAATCGCAAGGTCGAACGGATGGAAGCGGAGACCGACGTGAACATGGCCGAGTCGGGCACCGGCCGCAAAGGCACCGGCGACAAGGCCATCTATCACGTCGAGAAGAAGATGATTTACGTCTTCGGCAAGCCCGCCGTGATCACCGATCCGAAAGGCAACCTCTCCGGCCAGCAGATCGTCTTCGACATCGCCCGCGACCGCGTGCAGGTCATGAGCTCCGACGGCAAGACCAAGGGGACGTACAAGCACGAAGGGTGATGCGCGCTGTCCGCGCAAATTGAAAATTGAAAATGGAAAATTGAAAGAGCGGCGCTTTACCCCCATGTCATCCCGAGCGTAGTCGAGGGACCTGGGTGGGCGGGGCGCGATGCAAATGCCTATCGCCCCACCCGCCCAGGCCCCTCGACTAACGCTCGGGGTGACATGCAGTGGGGCAGTGGGGCACGTGATTCGCGCTCATCCGAGCTTTCAATTTTGCATTTTCAATTTTCAATTTCGCACTCGCCCCGGCGCGCGATGCAAATGCCTACCGCCCCGCCCGCCCAGGCCCCTCGACTACGCTCGGGGTGACATGCAGTGGGACACGTGATGCGCGCCCATCCGGTCTTTCAATTTCCAATTTTCAATTTTCAATTTCCCACTCCCCCCGTCTGATAATCTCCGCCCCGCATGGCTGACGCCTCCGTCAAACCCGAGCCGCTCCGGCTCACGGCAACGCATCTCGTCAAGATCTACAAAGGACGGAAAGCGGTTCGCGACGTCTCGGTCGAGATTCGCCAGGGCGAGATCGTCGGCCTCCTCGGCCCCAACGGGGCCGGCAAGACCACCACCTTCTACATGATCGTCGGGCTGGTGAAGCCGGACGACGGAACGGTGTCGCTGGGCGACGACGACATCACCGAGCTCCCGATGTATCTCCGTGCGCAGCGCGGCATCAGCTATCTGCCGCAGGAGGCCTCGGTCTTCCGCAAACTGACGGTCGAAGAGAACCTGCTCTCGGTGTTCGAGACCATGCGCCTGCCGCTCGCGGAGCGTCAGCGCCGCACGCGCGCGCTGCTCGAAGAATTCGGCATCACGCACATCGCGCGGAGCCGGGCGTACTCGTTGTCGGGGGGAGAAAGACGGCGGGTGGAGATCGCAAGAAGCCTCGCCATCAACCCGGCATTCATCTTGCTAGATGAGCCGTTTGCAGGAATCGATCCAATTGCGGTCTTCGAAATTCAACGTATCGTTTCGCAGCTGCGGGCCCGCGGGATCGGTATCCTCATCACCGACCATAACGTGCGGGAAACGCTGAAGATCACCGACCGCGCCTACATCATCAAAGAAGGGGAGATCTTCCGGCAGGGAGTTCCGGAGAGCCTTTCCGCCGACGCAGAGGTCCGGCGCATTTATCTCGGCGAAGCATTCAATCTAAACTGAGCGAGGAAGGCCACCGAAGTTGGCACTTGAACAAAAGCTTCATCTCAAACTCAGCCAGAAGCTGATCATGACGCCGTCGCTGCAGCAGGCGATCAAGCTGCTGCAGCTCTCGAAACTCGAGCTTCAGGAAGTCCTGAACCAGGAACTGCTGGAGAACCCGCTCCTCGATGAATCGGCCGAGGAAGTGAAGACCGAGGAGACGCAGGCGGAAGAAGCGAAGGCCGAGAACGAAGCCGAAGACGCGAAGCAGCAGGAGACGAAAGACGAGAAGGAGAAAGACTCCTTCGACGAGATCGACTACGACGCGTACTTTCAGGATTACATCGAGTACGGCTACAACCCGCGCGGGATGGGGGAGGAACATGAAGAGTTCCCCATCGAGAACACCCTCACCCGTCCGCCCAACCTTTCCGACCACCTGAGCTGGCAGCTCTCCATGTCCGACGCCTCGCCGCGGACCAAGGAGATCGCGCAGTTCATCATCGGCAACATCGACGAGGACGGCTACCTCCGCGCCACCGAGGAAGAGATCTCCGCTTCCGGCGGCTACACGGTCGAGGAAGTGCAGATCGCCGTCAAAGCGGTCCAATCGCTCGACCCGATCGGCGTCGGCGCGCGCGATCTCCGCGAGTGCCTGCTCCTGCAGCTCCGTTTCCTCGAGGTCGATGCGCCGCTCGTCGAAGTGATCATCCGCGATCACTGGGACGAGTTCATGCAGCGGAAATTCGTCCCGCTCGCGAAATCCCTCGGCATCGACATGAAGACGCTCGAAGGCATCGTCGAGCTCATCAAACATCTCGATCCGAAGCCGGGCCGCAAGTACTCCAACGAGCGCGCGATCTACGTCGAGCCGGACGTTTACGTGCACAAAGTCAGCGACGAGTACGTGATCGTGCTCAACGAAGACGGCATGCCGAAGCTGCGCATCAACAGCGGCTATCGCTCCATGCTCAACTCGATGGACTCGAAGTCCGACGGCGAGACCGTCAACTACATCAAAGACAAGATCCGCTCCGCGGTCTGGCTGATCAAGTCGCTCGATCAGCGCCAGCGCACCATCTACAAAGTCGCGGAGTCGATCGTGAAGCACCAGCGCGAGTTCCTGGAGAAGGGGATCGACTTCCTCCGCCCGCTCGTCCTGCGCGACGTCGCCGACGACATCCAGATGCACGAGTCGACCGTCTCCCGCGTCGTGTCCAACAAGTACATGCACACGCCGCGCGGCCTCTTCCTGATGAAGTACTTCTTCCACTCGGGGATCGACTCCGACACCGGCGAGGACATCTCCTCACTCACCGTGAAGAAGAAGATCCAGAGCTACATCGAGAACGAGGACCCGCGGAAACCGCTCAGCGATTCGAAGATCATGAAGATCCTCAACGATGAAGGCATCAACATCGCACGACGTACAGTCGCGAAGTATCGCGACGAGCTCAACATCCCGTCGTCGACGGATCGCAAGCAAATCTTTTAGTTCGAGGTGACGATGGCAACAGAGATTTCAGGCCGTAACTACGACATTCCTTCCGACGTCCGTACGCTCGTCGAGACCAAACTGGCGAAGATCCAGGAAAAGCTGTTCGACGACGTCATCGACGTCCGCGTCGTGCTGCAGGTCGAGAAGTACCGCAACATCTGCGAGATCCTGATCACCGGCAAAGAGCACGACGTGAAGAGCGTGCAGACCTCCGATGAATCGATGCAGGACGCGGTCAACTCCGCGCTGGACCATGTGAAGCGCCAGGCGCAGAAGAACCGCAAGAAGCTGCGCGACCACCATCGCAACGACCACGGCGAGCACGCGTTCACCCCCGACATCACGGAGTGGGCCGTGCAGGTGCTCGAGCCGGGCCGCCTCACTCATGACACCGAGGAGGGGATGCCGCGCATCATCAAGACCAACAACATCCCCATCCGTCCGATGTCGATCGAGCAGGCAGCGATGCATCTCGACGATTCGAAGAACGAGTTCATCGTCTTCCGCGACATCGACACCGACCAGGTTTCCGTGATCTACAAGCGTCACGACAACAACCTCGGTCTGATCGCCCCCGAGTTCTAAAGACTCTCGATTCGCCTCGCCCGTTTCAGATGAAGCGGGCGAGGCTCGCGATCCACACCCCCGCCGCCACAAACGGCATCCAGCGCGGTAGCAGTTCCGCACGCGCGGTCAGCAGGAACAATCCGATCAGCAACGCCAGCGCGAAGAGCTGCGTCAAGGCGAACGTGCCGAGGTGTTGCGGGCTCGCCGTCGCGACGTCGCGCCATTGAATGGCTTCGTCGTGCATCAGATGCGGCAGCGAGTCAGTATCGAGGCGCATCCGCTCCGCGCGTACGACCTCGTGGATGTCGTGGCGAATGGCCTGGCCGGTGCGCAGATACGCCATGGCCGGCTTGCCGAGGACCGTGTCGCTCATCGCCAGGAACGCGCTCATCACCAGCAGGGCGATGAACAGGTTGCGCAGCTTTTCCCACGTGCGATCGAGCCCATACAGATAGGCGAACGCGAACGCGAGCACCGCCGGAATTGCGCGGCGCGGATTGAGCTCCCAGTCGAACGCCGCCGCCGCGAGTTGTTCGGCGACGAAGAACAGCGGCAGAAGCGCGATGAATCGCAACTCGAGCGCAGGCCGCAACCGGATCAGCAGCACGATGCAGGTCACCGCCAGCGGCCAATACACCATGGCGATGAACTGATGAAGCGCGACCTGCAGCCCGACATGGGTGGCGACGACCGGCAGCAGCATGCGATCGATCGGCGCGACGAAGAAATCGACCCAGCCTGATAAAACAGGGAGCACGAACCACGTGCGCAGATGCGACGTCATCGTGTCGCCGCTGAGCCCGCGCAGCACGAGCGACCACACCGCAACCGGTACAAACGCGGCGACGAGATACCAGCGTAGACGCCGCGCGAACCCGAACAACAGCGCCGCCACGAACACATACGGGTCGTAGTTCAGCAGCAGAATCGCGAGCCCGAGCACCGACCAGCGCGCGTCGTCGATCGCCACGAGCGACATCACCACGAGGAAGCTGACCGCGATGCCGGCGATGTAATGCAGCGGCTGCCCGAGGTAGTCGACGAACATCGGTAAGGTGAAGAAGGTGAGGAGCGCGACCAGCGTCGCCGCGCGTCGCATGCGAAAACGCTCCGCGAGATTCACCGCCGCGAGCGCGACCAGCATCGCGAAGAGCACGTTGACCATCACGCTCGCCAGCAGAAACGAGCGCGTCAGCCCCATGAACATCGCCGTCGAGAACGAGTGCAGCGGAAAGCGCAGGTTCTCCGCCTCTTGCGCACTCCACCTCGGCTCTGTGGCGTCGTACCAGAAGCGCGTCACGTTCGCGATCAGCAGCGCATCCGGATTCACCACCGCGCCGGAGATGCGCGCCGAATCGTGCGCGAACATCGCCCAGCCGTACGAGTACGGCGAGCGCGCGCCGAAGTGCGTCACCGTCAGCACGACGATCCACACCCAGACCACCAGCACCACGCTACGTTTCGAAAGCTCAGCACGCATCAGCGACGCGACAGAGTAACCCGCAGGCGCGCTAAGATGCCGCGGTGAGCAGCAACCACGACGACGACGATTACATCGAGACTACCGTGCAGTCGCTGCGATCCGGCGAGCTCGATGACCTGCAGCTCAAACTGGTCACCGGCGACGACGGCCTCGCCAACGTCATCCAGCGCCCGCGCGTGCAGAAGCCGGGACTCGCGTTCGCCGGCTATTACGAATACATCAAGCCGTGGCGCGTGCAGATCATCGGCGCGTCCGAGACGAAGTACCTGCAGAGCCTTCCGCCGCGCCTGCGCGAAAAACGGATCCGCGACGTCTCTGGCCTCGACATCTCCTGCTTCGTCGTCACCAAAGGAATCACGCCGCTCGACGAGTTCCGCATCGAATGTGAAAAGCGCTCGGTGCCGCTCTTCTCGACGCCGGCCATGTCGTCGACGACCATCACGCGCACCACGTACTTTCTCGAAGAGACGATGGCCCCGCGTATCACGATGCACTCGGGTCTGCTCGACGTGTACGGCATCGGCGTGCTCCTCCTCGGCGACAGCGGCATCGGCAAGAGCGAGTGCGCGCTCGACCTGATCTACCGCGGACACCGCCTCATCGCCGACGACCTCGTGATCATCAAGCGTCACCCGAATGACGTGCTTCTCGGCTACTCGAACGACCTGCTGCGCCACCACATGGAGCTGCGCGGCATCGGCATCATCGACATCAAAGATCTCTTCGGCGTCGCCTCGACGCGCGACGTCAAACCGATCGACCTGGTGGTGAAGCTCGAGAAGTGGGTCGAAGGAACCGAGTACGACCGCCTCGGCATCAACGTCGAGTCGTTCGATCTGCTCGGCGTTTCGAAGCCGTACGTGCGGCTGCCCGTAGCCTCGGGGCGCAACCTCGCGCTGCTCGTCGAGGTGGCAGCGCGCAATCACCTGATGAAACTGCAGGGCTACGATTCCGCGCGCGACTTCACCAAACGGATCGACGAGCAGATCGCGCGGCAGGGGACCATCGGCGAAACGCTGCCGCCGTCGAATCGCGAAGAAAAGGCGAGCTCCGAGATGCGCAGCCTCCATTCGCGCACGCGATTCGCACCCGACGTGATCGATCGAACGAGGAGACAGCGCTGAGCGCGGACCGCCGCGGCTCGCGATCTTTCTGACGTATGAGTGCACCCGAACATCTGGTCGTGATCACGGGCCTGAGCGGCTCCGGCAAAAGCTACGTGCAGTCGACGCTCGAGGACCTCGGCTTCTACTGCACCGACAACCTGCCGATCGAGTTGATCGAGGCGTATCTCGATGAAGTGACCTCGCACGAGAAGGCCGACCGCATCGGCATCGTCGTCGACGTCCGGACACACGACTTCGCGACGGTGTTTCCGAACTTCTATCGCGAGCGCCTGCAGAAGCTCGTGCCGAACACGGTGCTGATCTTTCTCGAAGCGAACGACGAAGTCATTGCGCGGCGCTACTCGGAGACGCGGCGGCCGCACCCGCTCGCGAAAGACCGTCCGCTGCTCGAGGCCATTCAGGGCGAACGAGAAGCGCTGACGGAAGTGAAGTCGCTCGCGAACATGGTCCTCGACACCTCGCACTTTTCGGTGCACGAGCTCAAAGCCGAGGTCATGCGGAAATTCAAGATCGCCGGCGACGAGACCTCGATGCTCGTCACGCTGATCACGTTCGGCTTCCAATACAGCCTTCCGTACAACCTCGACCTGCTGTTCGACGTCCGCTTCCTGCCGAACCCGCACTTCGTCGAATCGCTGCGCCCGAAAACCGGCCTCGATCCGGAAGTCGTCGAGTACCTCCAAGAGCAGGAAGGGTACGAAGAGTTCTATAAACGCCTGCGCGACTTCGTCAGCTACGTCCTGCCCGGCTACCGAAAAGAGATGAAGAGCTACCTCACGATCGGCGTCGGCTGCACCGGCGGCAAACACCGCTCCGTGGCCATTGGGCAGCGTTTGAGCGAGGATTTGGCCGCGGCGGGATACGCGGTCGAAACCGTGCACCGCGATTACAAGAGGTAGGGTGGTTCGTCTCCAGTGGAGCGGCGGGCTTCAGCCCGCCGAACATCTAACAGTCGGCGGGCTAAAGCCCGCCGCTCCACTTTTTTCGCCTGAACTACTTCACTGCGATCCGGATCTGTTTCGGCTTCGCTTCTTCGCGTTTCGGCACTTCCACTTCCAGGATGCCGTCGCGATAGGTGGCGGTGATCTTCTCGGGATCGACCGTGCGGGGGAGGGTGAACGAGCGGCTGAAGTTGCCGTAGATCCGCTCCACACGGTGCCAGGTGACGCCGTCGGCCTTTTCGAGTTTGCGCTCGCCGCGGAGGGTGAGCAGTCCGTTCTCGAACTCGATCTGGATGTCTTCCTGGCGCATGCCCGGCACTTCGGCGCGGACGAAGATTTTTTCCTGCGTCTCAGCCACGTCCACGGCCGGCGCCCAGGCGCCGCTCACGAGGTCCTCGTCTCCCACCGCGAAGCGGGCGAACGGCTCGAAGAAGCGGTTGAGCTGCGTCTGAAGGGCTTTGATGTCCTGCTGAGGGGCTGCGTAGCGAGTCATATTAGTCTCCTTCCATCAGATGTGAGTACCTGCCGGAAATTATCCAAATCGGCCTTGAGTGAGTCAATATCAACTCTGCTCCTGCACGCGGACCGCGCCCGCTTTGCCGTATGATTCGCCGGTTTCAGGGAGGTCCCGTTTGATAGGGGCATTGATCGTTACCCACGGAAATCTCGCGCACGAGCTGCTCAACGCGGCCCGGCAGATCGAAGCCGACGTGGCCGGCATCGTGGCGGTGCCGCTCGACTGGAACGACTCCGTCGACGCCGCGCGCGACAAGATCGCGGCAGGCCTCGACGCGATCGGCCGCGATCGCGCCGTCATCATCTTCACCGACATGTTCGGCGGCACGCCGAGCAACATCAGCCTGCAGTTCCTCGAGCAGGGGCGGGTCGAGATCGTGACCGGCGTGAACCTGCCGATGATCGTCAAGTTCGCGATGGTCAAAGAAGAAGCGAAAGACGTGGCCACGCTGGCGCACGTGATCAGTGAAAAAGGCTCGAAAGCGATCCGGGTCGCATCCGACCTGCTGACAGCCGAGAAGCGCGCCGGGGTGACGGTGTGATCGAACGCAGCATCGAGATCAAGAACAAGCTCGGCCTGCATGCGCGCGCGGCCGCCAAACTGGTGCACACCGCCGCGCGTTTCAAGGCCGACGTCAAGGTGCGCAAGGGCGATGAAGAGGTCGACGGCAAGTCGATCCTCGGCATTCTGCTGCTCGCCGCCGGCCGTGGCTCGACCGTCACGCTGCGCGCGGACGGCGTCGATGAACGCGATGCTCTCGACGCGATCGAGAAGCTGATCGACGAAAAATTCGACGAAGTAGAATGAGCTGATGCCGGCAGCTCCAACGCGCAGCGATATCCGAACCTACAAAGGTGTCGGCGTTTCGCCCGGAATCGCAATCGGGCGCGCCGTCATCGTCGAGAAGCGCGTCGCCCAGATTTACCGCGTCCCGATTCGCGACGACGAAGTCGAGTCGGAGATCACGCGCTTCAGCCAGTCGCTCGAGAAAACGCGCAGTGAGCTGCTCGTGCTGCGCGACAAAGTCAGCCGCTCGATGGGCGACGAGTACGCGCAGATCTTCGAAGCGCACGCCATGATCGTCAGCGACGCGTCGTTCGGCGACAAGGTCGTCCAGAAGATCTCGGACGAACAGGTGAACGCTGAGTGGGCGCTCGCCGAGGTGCAGGAAGAACTGCAGGCGCGCTTCAACAGCTTCGAGGATGACTACCTGCGCGAGCGCGTGGCCGACGTGAAAGACGTCGCCGAGCGCGTGCTCGTCAACCTGCAGGGAATCGCGCATCACGACCTCTCCGAGATCGAGCACGACGTCATCATCATCGCCGACGACCTCACGCCGTCCGACACCATCCACTTCAATCGGCGGCCGATCGTCGGTTTCGCCACCGAGGTCGGGGGGCGCACGTCGCACACCTCGATCATTGCCAAATCGCTCTTCATGCCGGCGGTCATCGGCGTGCCGCGTCTCACGAAAATCGTCGACAGCGACGAGCTGGTGATCGTCGACGGATACGAAGGATCGGTCGTCATCAACCCGACGCCGGCGATGGTGCAGGAGTACCGGAGCCGCGTTTCGCGCCACGAGGAAGCGGAGCAGAAGCTCCTCGAGAACCGCACCCTCGCCGCCATCACCAAAGATCAGCACAAGATCTCGCTGCAGGCCAACATCGAGCTGGTCGAAGAGCTCGGCGATGCGCACAAATACGGCGCCGAAGGCATCGGCCTCTATCGCAGCGAGTTCCTCTACATCTCCACCAGCCCCGACCTGCCGACCGAGGAAGAGCACTACAACGTCTACCGCAAGCTCGCCGAGGCCACCGCGCCCAACTGGTGCATCATCCGGACGTTCGATCTCGGCGGAAAAAAGCTGGCCAAAGAGATCATGGGGTCGAAGGAAGACAACCCGGTCCTCGGCCTACGCGCGCTGCGTCTCTGCATGCAGCACCGCGACATGTTCAAGACTCAGTTGCGCGCGCTGCTGCGCGCGTCGGCGCACGGCAAGATCAAGATCATGTTCCCGCTCGTCTCCGGCGTGCAGGAGCTGCGGCAGGTCAAGACGCTCGTGCGCGAGATCCGGCTCGAGCTCGACGCCGCCGGCATCCCGCACAACAAAGACCTGCAGATCGGGATCATGATCGAAGTGCCGTCCGCGGCCGTGATCGCCGACCTGCTTGCCACCGAGGCCGACTTTTTCGCCATCGGCACCAACGACCTCATTCAGTACTCGCTGGCGATCGACCGCGGCAACGAGAACGTCAGCTATCTTTACGAGCCGCTGCATCCCGCCATCCTGCGGCTCGTGAAGATGGTCATCGACGCCGGCAAGCGCGCCGGCATCCCGGTCGAGATGTGCGGCGAGATGGCCTCCGATCCGATTTACGCGATCGTGCTCCTCGGCCTCGGTCTCGAGATCTTCTCGATGAATCCCTCGTCCATCCCGATCATCAAAAATGTGGTGCGATCGGTGCGTTACCGCGACTGCAAGCGCATCGCGGAGATCGCGTTGCAGAAGAAGACCGCGCAGGAGATCGAGGAGTTTGTGATCGAGAGCGTGGCCATGCGTTTTCCTGAAGGGCTGCTCAACCAGAACCTATGAACGACGACCACGAAAAGCACTTCAACCATCACCACATCACGCACGTGCCGAAGCCGTGGGGATACGAGCTGATCTTCGCGCACACCGATCGGTACGTCGGGAAGATTCTGCACATCAATCAGGGCGAGTCGCTGAGCCTCCAGTTTCACGAAATGAAAGAGGAGACGCTCTACGTTGTCGACGGCGAACTGAAGCTGACGATCGAGCACGACGGCGATCGCCGCGAAGTGCCGCTCCGCAAGGGCGAGGCCTTTCACATCCCGCCGCGCCTGATTCACCGGATGTATGCGGTCTCCGACACCGATGTCGCGGAAGTCTCCACGCCCGAACTGCAGGACGTCGTCCGCCTCGAAGACCGCTACGGACGCGCATGAAATCTCTCGCTCTCGCCCTCGTCTTTGCGTGCGCCGCGTCGGCCGTTTCGGCTGACGACGCGCAGCGCGCGAACAACCGGGCGAACGTCCTCGACACCGCGAAAGCGGCGAAGGCGAAGCGGAAGAAGAGCACCGGCAAAGTCATCACCAACGCCGACGTGAAAAAGTCGAAAGGCTCGGTCGTGATGACGAATCAGGCGCAGGCGCCGCTCGAGATCGCGGCCGAAGAGAGCCTCGTCGACAAGCAGGAGTCGATGCGCAAAGAGCGCGCGACGTACGACACAAAGTACGCCGCGGCGAAGGCGATCGTCGACGCGCTGCAGAAGGAACTAGCCGCGCTCGAACAGCAGTACTACGAAGAGAACGATCTCGATCGGCGCGACCGCGAGATCGTCCGCCGCTTCGAAGAGACGAGGAAGAAACTCGCTCTCGCCACCTCCGAGCTCGAAGGAGTGCTCTCCGCACCGCCGGGCTCCTGACCTGGCCGGAGCGCGACGGGACGCGGCCGCTCCGAAACGGAACTCCTTCCATGAAGACCTACTACATCGAGACCTGGGGCTGTCAGATGAACGAGCTCGACACGCAACGCCTGTCGGGCCATCTGAAGCTGCGCGGCTACCGCCGCGTGGAGCGCGATTCGGAGGCCGATCTCATCCTCCTCAACACCTGTTCGGTGCGCGACAAGGCGGAGCAGAAAGTCTTCTCGCACCTCGGCCGCCTGCGCGAGCTCAAGAACCAGCGCGACCTGAAAATCGGCGTCTGCGGTTGCGTCGCGCAGCAGGAAGGGGAGGCCATCCTCGCCCGCGCCCCCTGGGTCGATTTCGTGATGGGCCCCGGCAACGTCGGCTATCTCGATGACGTGCTCGAGAACGGCAAGCGCGTCGCCCTCGAGTTTCACGAAGACCGCAACTACGACTACACCAACATCGATCGCACGTCGCCGACCAAAGCGTGGGTGACGATCATCGAAGGCTGCAACAAGAACTGCACGTTCTGCATCGTCCCGACCACGCGCGGGCGCGAGCTGTCGCGGCCGTTCGAGCAGGTGCTCGAAGAAGTGCACGCCGCCGTCGCCGCGGGCCGCGTCGAGATCGAGCTCCTCGGCCAGACCGTCAATGCGTATCGCTGCCCGCAATCCGGCCGCGACTTCGGCGCGCTGCTCAGCGCCGTCGCGGAGATCGAAGGAGTGGTGCGGTTGCGCTTCACGACTTCGCATC
>DASVRB010000148.1:0-5269 GCA_036388835.1 Thermoanaerobaculia bacterium
CCAAGCGCCTCCGCGCCTAAGCGCCTAAGCGCCTCGTCGTTAAGCCGTTGGCCTGCTCGCGTTTGCTGCTGCTGCCTGCTGCTCGGCGAGCATCTGCGGCGTGGTGGTCGGTTGATTGACGACGTCGGTGTATTCGAAGAGGGCGGTGGAGAGATAGCGCTCGCCGGTGCTGGCGAGGACGGCCACGACGCGCTTGCCTTTGCCGAGCTCTTTCGCGAGTTCGATCGCGGCCCACACCACGGCGCCGGAGGAGATGCCGACGAAGATGCCTTCTTCTTTCGACAAGCGGCGGGCGTAGTTCACGGCATCGTCGAACGAGGCGTCGTAAATGCGGTCGACCACGTCCGCGCGATAAATCGCCGGAACGATTCCGGCGCCGATGCCCTGGATTTTGTGCGGGCTGTGCGTGCCGCCGCGCAGCAACTGCGATTCGACCGGCTCGACCGCGCCGATGAGCACGTGCGGCATTTCTTTTTTCAGCACTTCACCGACGCCGGTCACCGTGCCGCCGGTGCCGACTCCGGCGACGAAGCCGTCGAGCTTTCCGCCGGTATCGGCGATCACTTCACGCGCGGTGGTCTCGCGGTGGATTTTGACGTTGGCGGCATTCTCGAACTGCCGCGAGAGCCAGGCGCCCGGCGTGTTTTCCGCGAATTCGCCGGCGCGGCGCTGCGCTTCTTTGATGCCCATCGGCGCGGGCGTCAGGAAGAGCTCCGCGCCGAGTGCCTGCAGCAGTTTGCGACGCTCGGACGACATCGAGTCGGGCATGAAGATCGCGCATTTGTAGCCTTTGGCGGCGGCCACGAACGCGAGTCCGATTCCGGTGTTGCCGCTGGTCGCTTCGACGACGGTCGAGCCGGGACGGAGCTCGCCCGCGCGCTCGGCTTCTTCGATCATCGAGATGGCGATGCGATCTTTGACCGAGGAGAGCGGGTTGAACGCCTCGATCTTCACCACGACCTCGGCCGCATCTTCGGGGACGATGCGGTTGAGCCGCACCAGCGGCGTGTTTCCGATGAGCTCCGTGATGCTGTCGTAAATCCTTCCGTGTGGCATGACTGACTCCTTTCGACAAAAACAAAAAGACCCGGAGCGAAAGGCTCCGGGTCCGGTTCGAGTGCTGAATGGTGGTGCGCGCTACGTACACGCCTCGAACGAACCCGCGGCGCGACAACAACAGGCGGGCGCGCGATGGATCGTTCGAGTTGCTGCGAACATCAATTTCATCCTAACTCACTGCGCGAGCGCCGCGCCGCTGGTCGAGCCGAGGTAGCGGTAGCCGATTTTCGCGACCGCCACGATCACGGCGGCATCGGTGCCGACCGCTTTCTGCAGCTTGCGGCGGAGACGCGTGACGTGCGTGTCGACGGTGCGGCTGTTGAGGTTGAGGTCGACGCGATAGTTCCAGACGCGCGAGAGCAGCTCGTCGCGCGGCACGACGCGCTCCTTGTTCTTGAAGAGGTACATCAGAAGGTCGAACTCTTTCGGCGAGAGCTTCAGCTTCTGCTCGTTCGCCGTCGCCTCGCGCGTGGCGGGATCGAGGCGGATCAGCGCGTCTTCGCAGATCGTCTTCGCCGTCGTGGTGACGACCTCGCTGCGGCGCATGACCGCGTCGATGCGTGCGAACAGCTCCTGCACGCCGAAAGGCTTGGTCACGTAATCGTCCGCACCACCGCGCAGACCGCGCACCTTGTCGGTCTCCTGACCGCGCGCGGTCAGCAGGATCACCGGCACCTTCGACACTTTGCGAATGTGGTCGAGCACTTCGAAGCCGCTCTTCTTCGGCAGCATCAGGTCGAGCAGCACGAGGTCGGGCGATTCGGCGTGAAACAGCCGGATGGCTTCCTCGCCGTCGCCGGCGGTCACGGTCTCGTAGTTCTCGTGGCGGAGGTTGATCTCGAGCCCCTGTCTCAGGCCCGCTTCATCCTCAACGATCAAAATCCTCGTCATCTTGTTTCTCCGTCCGTCTGTTACGGACAACCAAATTCGAAAGTTTCTTTCAGGCTGAGCTCTGTTCGCTGCTTGTCGTTCGTCAGAACGCCTGACGCGCGTGGACCATGGTCGGGAGATCGTCGGGTGCGCTGCTTTCGAGGGTTCTGGGGAACATGAGACGGAACGTGGAGCCGACGCCGGGGGTCGACTCGAGCTCCACTTTACCGCCGTGCGAGGCGACGATCTGCTGCACGAGCGTGAGGCCGAGACCGGCGCCGCGGCGGGTGATGGTGTCGGAGAACTTCGCGCGGTAGTACGGGTCGAAGATCCTGCCGACGTCTTTCGCTTCGATGCCGATGCCGTGATCGCGGACTTCGATGATCACGTATTCGCCGGTCTGGCGCAGCACGACCTCGAGGCGCTTCTCGTCGGCGGAGTATTTGATGGCGTTGTCGATGAGGTTGAGCAGCGCGCGCGAGACCGAATCGCGATCCCACATCTGCTGCTCGACCGTTTCGTCGAGCTCGAGCGTCACGACGAAGCCTTTGCTGCGGATCCACGACTCGTACGTCGAGACGAGATTGCGGATCAGGTCGCGCGGATGGATCGGGGTGAAGGCGAGCGCTTTCGTGCTCTGGTTCTGGATGCGCGCGACGTCGAGCACGTTCTCGACGAGATGCGAGAGGAGCAGCACTTCGCGGAGGATCTGGTCCTGGATCTCGAGTCGCTCGTGATCCTTGACCTTGCCGCGCATCAGCGTCTCGGCGCCGAGGCGGATCATGGAGAGCGGCGTGCGGAGCTCGTGCGAAACGTTGGCGATGAGTGCGCCACGCAGCTTCATCGTCTCCGCTTCTTTGTTGATGCCGCGCAGCGCGAGCAGGCCGCCGACGCTGGTGAGCGCGAGCGCGAGGAGGCTCACCCAGAGACTCATCACACGCTGGTTCTGCCACCCCTTGCCGCCGACGGAGGCGGTGCGCACGATCGAACGGACGCCGAATTTCGCGAGCGGCTGCGCGAGCGACGCCACGGAGGCGAAGCCGTCGTCGAGTTTCTCGAGCCCTTCTTTCGCGCCGTAGACGAGCGTGACGTCCGCCTTCTTCTGCACCGCGAGCGTGCCCGCCGCGCTGGTTGCGAGCGGCGGCTGTTGCGCGGCGTGCGCCACGGCGGCGAGCAGCAGCCGCGGGTCGTATTCGTAACGGACCATGCCGGTCGAGGTGAAGTGCTCGCGCGAGAGCCGGATCTGCCCCGCGGTCGGTGCGTCGAGCTCGGAGTAGTAGATGGAGTTGGCCGGATCGTCGTCCGGAACGTAGATCGCGGCGACGATCCATGGATGACGTCCGATCCAGGCACTGAGCGCGGCAAAGGTCGGATCGCCGACGCGGCGCTCGGTCTGCTGCCAGTCGTCGGAGACGACCGCCATTTCGGTGCGCACGGCGGCGTCGAAACGGCGCGCGGTGATCTCGGCGGCGTAACCGGCGTACTGGCCGGCGAGCGCCGTCGCGCCCTGCTCCATGCGAACCGAGAGGTGATACGAGCGCCAGGCGAGCGCACCGAGACCGAGAGAGATGATCAGAAACGGCACGAGGACGGACGCGCGCTCGCGCCTCCGTCCGGAGTGCCCGACGGCCGATCTCAGTCTTGCGGTGAGAGCATCCAGCATGAGGTTCCGGGCGCGATCATCGTTGCGCACCCGCCGTTGTCGTATGGGTCTGCGCCAGGTGTGCGGCCACCATTTTGGCGACCTGCTCCTTGCTGTACGGCTCGAGACGGGTCTCGAGCTTCATGTACGCACCGCGGCGCGAAACGATCATCCAGATCCGGCCCGTGGGACGGGCATCCGCGATCAACTGCTTGAACTCGCGTCCCGACGCTTTCACGAGCGACTTGCCGTTCATCGCGATCAACTGGTCCGCCGGACGAAGGCCCGCGCGCTCGGCGGGGCTGTTCGGATGAACCGAGTTCACGATGAGGCCCGGATTGCGGTCCTGCACCGTGGCGCCGAAGTAGCGGCGGCCGCTCACCAACTGACGGATCGACTGTTCGCATTCGCGAGCGGTCCCGTTGCATTTGGGGTTGTCGGCGGCGATCGTGGCGGCGGCGACGAGCGCCACGAGGAAGCTTCTGGAGATCCTATGAACCATTGAACGAAAAGGGGGTCCTCAGCCGCCGATCACTGTACGTCTTAACGCGACGAGTGCCGTTTACAAATCAGAAAAGATCGGATGAATTCCCTGTGCCTGAAGGCCTTAGCGCTGAAAACGAAGTGTCCCGAAAGCGGCCGGGACATGAAAGTCGGCAGGCGTTTTCAACGTCGGCTGCCACGCGCTGTATTCGTCGCCCGCTTCAGGATGGCGGTCGATCCGGAAAAAATTCGCACGCCATGTTTCGCCGTCCGCCGGCGCGCTCCGCTCGAGCGCGGCGAACGGAATTCGCACGATGGTGTCGATGGTGCTGGCGCCGTCGCTCTCGATGACTTTGCGCACCGCGGCGATGAGGCCTTCGCAGTTCCAGTCGCGATCGACGTGCATCGTTCTGCGATCACCATCCGGGGAGTCGACACGCGCGTCGAACAGCGTTCCCCGCGGACTCACTTCGAGCTCGTAGTAGTGCTGCAGCGAATCGGGAGCGATGAACGCTTCGACGACGTCTTCTTCGTACAGCGGCGCGTCGTGCACGACGAGCGACGCGAGCACGTGATCGTCGGCGGTGGAGAAAAGGACGCTGAGGTATTGCTCGTCGAACCACGCCGTGACGCTGGTGGCCAGGCGCGGCGGCGCGCCGTCGGTCGCGCGGCGCATGCGGACGGAGACGCAGCCGGCGGGCGCCGTCCACGGCTCTTCCATGTCGAACGCGGCCCGTACCACGACCAGTGGTTCCCCAGTCATCGCGCCGGGCATCATAGGCGATTGCCGAGGCACATACCGTGCAACGCCCCGCGCGGGGACGATGGTGGTAACGATGGTGGATTACGAACTGAATGAGCTCAGGCGCGAGTTCCTCGGCGAGGCTCGCGAAAAAGTGGCCGAGATGCAGTCGGCGCTGGAGTCGGACCGCGGCAGCGCGACACTCGAACGGCTCGCATACCTCGCGCACCAGTTGAAAGGCTCCGGCGGCAGCTACGGCTACCAGCGCATCTCTGATGATGCGGCGAGCCTGGAGAAGGCGATCGAAGAAGGCCGCATCGACGGCGAACTGGCAACGTACGTCACCAGCCTGGCCACCGAGATCGATCGCGCGGTCGCTGAGTTGGGTTAGCGCGCTGCGCGCGTCGTGACCTGCGCTCACGATCCAGTGGAGCACACCGAAAGTGATTTGGAGTGCGGCGACGCGAGTCGCC
>DASVRB010000149.1:0-4899 GCA_036388835.1 Thermoanaerobaculia bacterium
CGACCGCAACCGGATGATCGTCCTTTGCTCCGGCAACACGATCTTCGAGTTCGACGGTAACGAGTGGAAAGACTTCGCCAAGTCGAACTCCGAACCTGCCGAGCGGCGCTTCAGCGGCATCGCATACGACCAGAAGCTGAAGAAAGTCGTCCTTTTCGGCGGCTTCTTCAACAACAACTATCGCAACGACACCTGGACCTGGGACGGTGCGAAGTGGCAGGAAGTGAAGATCGACAACGACGATCGCCCGCCGCACCGCGGCAGCATCGCCATGTGGTACGACCCGCTGCAGCAGAAGACGATCGTCTACGGCGGCATCGGACGCCCGAACATCAATCAGAAGGTAACGCGCTTCTCCGACATGTGGGCCTTCGACGGTACCCGCTGGACGAAGCTCGACGTCGCGCAGACGCCCGGCATCCGGTTCCGTCCGCTGGTCCGCGTCAATCCGAACACCGGCAAGCTGCTGCTCTTCGGCGGCCTGCGCGCCGAGCAGATCGACGAAGACTCGATCCGCCAGTACTTCGACAACGACACGTGGGAGTGGGACGGCTCCACGAACAAGTGGACCGAGCTCAGCCCTGCAACGCAGCCTCCGCCGCGCCAGAACGGTGGACTCGCGCACGACCCGCTCACGAACGAGCTGGTGATGTTCGGCGGCTACGCGAACGGGTTCTACCTTTCGGACGTCTGGGCGTGGAACGGCACGAACTGGTATCCGCGCCTCGAGGCGATCACGAATCGGCGCCGTTCCGTGCGCTGAGCTCCTATCAACGACCACCATTGAAGGGCAGGCACCGCGGTGCCTGTCCTTCTCGTTTTTAGTGCTACCGTATCGGCCCCTATGTCGCAGCAGATCGCATCGGAATCACTGCTCAGCAAACACCCGCCGGCCCTCTTTCGCCGCAGCCTCGCCGAGGCGCTGGAAATGGCGCACGGCGTCGACGCGGTGGCCGTCGAAGAGCGAGCCGGCTCGCTCGCCAAACGGTCGCTGAAGAAGGACTCGAAGGTTTGGGGCCTCAAGCTCGCCGTGAGCATGATCGACCTGACCACGCTCGAGGGAAAAGACACCCGCGGCAAGGTCATTGCGCTTTGCAATAAAGCCATTCGTCCCGACCCGTCCGATCCGACTGTTCCGCACGTCGCCGCGGTCTGCGTTTATCCGACCATGGTTCCGTTCGTGAAGCAGGCGCTGAAGGGGACGAACATCAATACCGCCTCCGTGGCCACCGGTTTTCCGAGCGGCCAGACCTGGACGAGCATCAAAGTCCAGGAAACCCGCGAGACCGTCGCGGCCGGCGCCGACGAGATCGACATGGTCATCGATCGCGGCGCGTTCCTCTCCGGCGACTATCAGAAGGTATTCGACGAGATCGCCGAGGTGAAAGAAGCGTGCGGTCCGGCCCACCTGAAAGTCATCCTCGAGACCGGCGAGCTGGCGAACTATGACCAGGTGCGCCGCGCCTCGCTCATTGCCATGTACGCGGGCGCCGATTTCATCAAAACCTCGACCGGCAAGGTCACGGTCAATGCGACGCTGCCGGTGACGCTGGTGATGTTCGAAGCAATTCGCGACTTCTATCACGTCACCGGAAAGAAGATCGGGATGAAGCCGGCCGGCGGTATTTCGAACGCGAAGCTCGCCCTTGCGTACCTGGTCCTTCTCTATGAAACCCTCGGCAGCGAGTGGATGACGCCCGACCTGTTCCGCCTCGGCGCGTCGTCGCTCCTCAACGACATCCTGATGCAGCTCCGGAAAGAGCGCACCGGCGCATACCAGTCGGCCGATTACTTCACAATGGATTGATCGATGACCACCACTGAGATCGAAACCCGCGACCGCCTCACTCCCGGCCCCGCAAGCTCCACGGTGCTGTGGGAGTACGCGCCTTCGCTCGAATCGACCGATCACGTCAAAATCGCCTCGCGCTACAACCTTTTCATCGGCGGCAAGTTTGTCGAGCCGCATTCGGGAAAATGGTTCGAGACGCTCAATCCCGCCACGGAAGACACTCTGGCCGAAATTGCCGAAGCGGATGCGGAAGACGTCGACCGCGCGGTCAAGGCGGCGCGTCACGCGTATGACAAAACGTGGAGCAAAATCTCGGCGAGCGAGCGGTCGAAGTACATCTTCCGCATTGCGCGACTGATTCAGGAAAAGGCGCGCGCGCTGGCGGTCGTCGAGACGATGAACGGCGGCAAGCCGATCAAAGAATCGCGCGATATCGACATCCCGCTCGCGGCCGCGCACTTTTTCTATTACGCCGGCTGGGCGGACAAACTCGAATACGCGTTTCCAAATCGCGCCGTCGCTCCCGTCGGCGTGGCCGGTCAGATCATTCCGTGGAACTTCCCGCTGCTCATGGCGGCGTGGAAACTCGCACCGGCACTGGCGGCCGGCAATACGGTCGTATTGAAGCCGGCGGAAACGACGCCCATTACGTCGCTGATGCTGGCGGAGATCATTCAGGAAGCCGATCTCCCGCCGGGCGTCGTCAACATCGTTACAGGCGCGGGAACGACCGGCGCGGCGCTCGTCGCACACGAGGACGTCGATAAGATCGCGTTCACCGGCTCGACCGACGTCGGCAAACGGATCCAGCGCTCCATTGCCGGCTCGAAAAAGAAACTGACGCTCGAACTGGGTGGCAAGGCGCCGAACATCGTCTTTGAAGATGCGCCAATCGATCAAGCGGTCGAAGGCATCATCAACGGCATCTACTTCAATCAGGGACATGTCTGCTGCGCCGGCTCGCGTCTGTTCGTACAGGAATCGGTCGCTGAGCCGGTGCTGCGGAAACTGCGCGAGCGCATTCAGACGCTGCGGGTCGGCAATCCGCTCGACAAGAACACCGACGTCGGAGCCATCAACTCGCGCGCGCAGCTCGAGAAGATTCAGGAGCTGGTCGACTGCGGCGTCGAAGAAGGGGCGGAGATGTTCCAGTCCGCCTGTGCGCTGCCGGCGCGCGGCTACTGGTTCGCGCCGACGTTTTTTACAGGCGTTTCCCAGTCGTCGCGCATTGCACAGGAAGAGATCTTCGGTCCGGTGCTTTCGGTGCTGACGTTCCGCACGCCGGAAGAGGCATTGGAGAAGGCGAACAATACGCCGTACGGTCTGAGCGCCGGCGTCTGGACGGAAAAAGGCTCGCGCATTCTGAAGATGGCGCAGAAGCTCCGCGCGGGTGTGATCTGGGCGAATACGTACAACAAATTCGATCCGACCAGCCCGTTCGGCGGCTACAAGGAATCGGGCTTCGGACGCGAGGGCGGCCTGCACGGCCTGGCCCCGTATGTGGTGCTCTCATGACGACCCGTCTGGCCGTCCGCAAAACGTACAAGCTCTACATCAACGGCGAGTTTCCGCGCACGGAGTCGGGCCGTTTTTACGAAGTGCGCGGCGAGGGGGGAGAGTTGCTCGCGAACGCCAGCCGCGGATCGAGGAAGGACCTGCGTAATGCCGTCGTTGCGGCGCGCAAGGCACAGGCGGGATGGAGCGGCAAGACCGCCTACAACCGCGGACAGATCCTCTACCGGATCGCCGAGGTGTGCGAGTCGCGCGCGGCGGAGCTCGTCGATGAATTGCGGCGCCAGGGGGCCAGCGCCTCCGACGCCCGTCACGAGGTCGACGCGGTGATCGACCGCTGGGTTTATTACGCCGGCTGGAGCGACAAGTACACGCAGCTTTTCGGCTCGGTGAATCCGGTCGCCGGCCCTTATTACAACTTCACAGTGCCGGAGCCGACCGGAGTGGTCGCCGTCATCGCACCTGAAGAGCCGGCGCTGCTCGGTCTGGTCAGCCGAATTGCTCCCGCGCTCGTTGGCGGCAATACGGTGGTCGCCGTCGCGTCCGAGGCGAGGCCGCTTGCGGCGATGACGATGGGCGAGGTTTTCCAGACGTCCGATGTCCCGGGCGGAGTCATCAATCTGATTTCGGGCGTGAAGAGTGAGCTCGTGCCGTGGCTCGCGTCGCACATGGACGTCAATGCGCTCGACACCACCGGCGTGCCGCCCGAAGCGGTCGCCGCAGCACAGCAAACGGCGGCCGAGAATGTGAAGCGGGTCATCCACTTCGACGCCCCGCGCCTCGGCTGGACGGACACCCGTCTCTCGCAGGGTCCGTACGCGATCCTCGATTTCCAGGAGTCGAAGACCGTCTGGCACCCGGTGGGGATGTAGTCGACGTCTTTGGTGGGAATGTCTCTTCTGAAAATGCGTTATCCCCGGTCCGCGCGACGAAAGCGCGGGGGCCGAAGCGGCCTCGTTCATTGATTCAAGACGATCACCAGGACAATCGCAGCACGGTTGGAATGATCTCAGCCGAAAAGCGTTATCTCTGATCCGCGCACGAAACGCGGGGCCGGAAAACGGCAAGATCCTTGGTAAACGTCACAACCTCAGCAACACGCCGCAACGCGGGCCCAGCAGGAAAATGAGCGCGCTGAAATAAGCCGCACAGTGGTCCGGTTAGCAGCTGTCCCGACGCCGAATTCGTGGCGAAACGGGAGCCGAAAAAAAGCAGTAAGCGGTTGAAATAACATGCGGTTGCGACAGGTTGTACATGATCCCGACGCAATGAGGTAAAGAGCGAAGGGCACGGCGGGATGAGCGGTGAGCGCGAAGCGAACGAGTCGCGCTCAGTACTGATCCGACGCGATCAAAAAGTCGGTTCCTTGACAACTGAATAGGAAAGCAACGAAGGCAAACGTGATTCCTTTGAGTTCTGCGTTGAGCAGGGCTCATATAGAAACAAAAATGAAGTCGTTCGGGTCCAAACCGAACGCTTCCGAATAAGCAACAGTCGTTCAACGACTGCTGCCAGCAATCAGATTCTTAGTTAATGCGGCTCGAAAGGGTTGCAGATATAAAAACTGGAGAGTTTGATCCTGGCTCAGAATGAAC